>JBATMU010000416.1:0-2054 GCA_049289995.1 Rhizobiaceae bacterium
TCGGACGCGGAAGCATGAACCGGAACACCTACGACCGCTCGATGGAATCGGTGAACGCCGTCGCGCGCGAGATGGAACAAGAGATCCACAAAGCTTGGGGAAGGCTCTGTTATGGCCAGAAAGAACATGTTCGAAGGCATTACTCCGGCTCAGCGGTCTGAAGACCCTGAGATGCCTGCTCTTACCCGAAGTGCTGCGAAAATGCCGGAGGTGTTTCAAAGCGCAGGCCCGATTGCCGCAATTCGCAACGATCTGCGCAGCCTAAGCAGCCGTTCCGTTCAAGAAATTGATCCGGAGATGATCGAGGACACCGGCCTTAAGGATCGCTTGGGCAGTCTTGACGACGATGTCGCGGAACTGCGGGATAGCATTGCCAAGCACGGCCAGCAGGTCCCAATCCTCTTGCGCCCCCATCCTACGCTCAGCGGCCGCTATCAGGTGGTCTACGGGCGCAGGCGGCTTGCGGCCATTCGTGCGTTGCGAACCCCTGTCAAAGCCCTCATTCGAACCTTGTCTGATGAGGAAGCCGTCCTCGCTCAAGGGCAAGAAAATAACCTTCGCAAGGATCCCTCCTTCATCGAAAAGGCGCTATTTGCGGGCGACCTCGAGGAAGCAGGCTACGATGCAAAGGTTGTGCAGGATGCACTGAACGTCAATCGAAGCCATACCTCACACATGCGCAAGGTGCGCGAGGCCTTCCCACGCGAGGTGATCGAAAGCATCGGCGCTGCGCCATCGATTGGCTGGAAGCGCTGGTACGAGCTTGCCTCCCGCCTTCTGGATGAAAAGATCGATGCCGCTTTCGTGCACCCTGCCCCGTTCCCGGCTGGCCTGACCTCCGACCAACGGTTCGATGCCTGGTCAAAGTTGGCGATGAAAGCTGGAAAGAACAGCACAATTCGCAAAGTCCAGCACGCACAGCCCATGCTGATCAAAACGCATGATGGCTCGGTCATTGGCAGCGTTGCATTGCAGAAAGGCACGCTGAGCTTTCAGACCACCTCCAAAAGCGATCCGTTCACAGCATGGCTGCATGGGAACGCCGAGACGGTGTTCCCGCGGCTGCATGAAGAATTCCTCGCCCGCTCCGTCAAGCCGGAGTGAGCAAGCGATGCAACGAAAACAACAGAGGAGCAGTGTCGGAAAAGAATAGGCCT
Source organism: Rhizobiaceae bacterium (assembly GCA_049289995.1). Taxonomy (GTDB): domain Bacteria; phylum Pseudomonadota; class Alphaproteobacteria; order Rhizobiales; family Rhizobiaceae; genus JBATMU01. Next base: position 1,158 of record JBATMU010000416.1, read on the forward strand.
CCCGAATGGAACCCACCCGGAAGGCCCGCGCAAAACACAGGGCGCCAACCCTGAGAATGCTCATCTCTAGCCAGAGCAAGTTAGCGCAGGCCCGAATCGCAAGCAACATCGCATCGCGGTGATCTGATATCTTTTATCCTTTATCTGAACAAAAGACCCAGAAAGCCTGCGGAATCTGCGCAAAACGGTCCTCATTCGGACAGCCCTGAACGTTCCGCGTGAATAAATCATGGAACAGATCACATCCACGCCCATGCTTCGGCATGCCCGGCGCCCCGTTTTTTCGTCTCAAAAACCTCAAGCGCCTACCCTTGCAGCCGTCAAGGACAAGCGTTGGCACATCCTTGATCTGGCAAAGACCTGCCGCCAACGACTGAAGCTTCGTGATCGCGACATCGCGGTCTTACGGGGTTTGCTGTCCCTCCTGCCCTCGCAGGCGCGACCTGACCAAATGGTGGTCTTTGCATCCAACCGGGTTCTGATTGATCGCTGCGATGGCATCGACGAACGCACTCTTCGTCGTCGGATTGCTCACTTGCAAAAATGCGGGATGCTTGAACGCCGGACAAGCCCCAACGGCAAGCGATATCAAGTCCGCGACAATCACCAGGCCACGCTGCTGACCTATGGCATCGATCTCACGCCTCTTTTCCACATCCAGAGCCATTTGGAAACCTTGGCAGAAGACTGCCGCCACGAATCCATAAGGATCAAGGTGCTTCGCAACTTGATCAGAGATGTTCTGTTCAAAACGCCACCACATGAAATCACTGACATTCAAAACGAAGCGCAACGGGCACTTAGGAGAGTGCTCGATAGCAATCAGTTGCAGCAAATCCTGACTCAGCTTGAAGAAGCTGCGCCCGTCATGATCCCTCAATTCACGGACAACGTGAC
>JBATMU010000417.1:0-5517 GCA_049289995.1 Rhizobiaceae bacterium
GCCCATCACGGCCGCACGCCGCCTTGCGCGATGGCCCTTGTCAATTCAGGCGTGGCGCGAGTTGTGGGCGCGGCTGCTGATCCGGATCCGCGCGTTTCCGGCAAGGGCTATGCCATTCTGCGCGAGGCCGGCATTGCCGTGACCGAAGGCGTGCTGGCCGCAGAGGCGGCGGCCATGATGTCGGGCTATCTTACGCGCACCTTCTGCAAGCGCCCGGAAGTGATTCTGAAATTGGCAGTTTCCGCCGATGGTTTCATCGGGCTTGAAGGGCAGGGCCGCGTGGCCATCACCGGTCCTGTCGCCAATGCCCAGGTCCATCTCATGCGCGCCCAGGCCGACGCCATCCTGATCGGCATCGGAACCGCTTTGGCAGACGATCCCGAACTGACCGTTCGCCTGCCGGGACTTGAAGCGCGCTCGCCGATACGCATCGTTCTCGACCCGATGGCGCGCCTGCCTTTGGCGTCGAAACTGGCGCAAACCGCGCGCGACGTTCCGGTCTGGCTGGCGGCCGCTGCTGAAGCACCAGCAGAAAACCTTGCAGGGTTGACGGCAATGGGCGTGCGCCTGCTCGCCACCGAAACGCTTGCCGGCCGCATTGCGCTGCCCGAACTTATGGATGACCTCGCCGCCCAGGGCATTTCATCGGTTCTGGTCGAAGGCGGCGCGGAGACCGCAAGGCGCTTTGCCGCCGAAAGTCTCATCGACCGGTATGTGCTGTTTGAAGGCGAGCGGACAATCGGGCAGGGCGGCTTGATAGCGCCATTCAACACCGATCATCTCCCCGTGCCGATGGTGCAGACCGGCCAATGGCAATTCGGCAATGACCGGTGCCGGCAATGGGAAGGGACTGATCCATGTTCACCGGCATCGTGACCGACATCGGCACCGTGCGCAGCGCTTCGCCGCGCGGCAAGGGCGTGCGCCTGCGCATTGAGACGGCCTATGATCCGGACACGATTGCCATTGGCGCGTCCATCGCCTGTTCCGGCGTCTGCCTGACCGTCGTGGCGTTGCCCGACACAGGTTCCAACATGCGCTGGTTCGAGGTCGAGGCATGGGAGGAGGCGCTCAGGCTGACAAGCGCCGGTGAATGGGCGGCGGGCACGCGGCTCAATCTGGAGCGCGCCCTGAAAATCGGCGATGAGCTTGGCGGACACATTGTGTCTGGCCATGTCGATGGCCGCGCCGAAATCATTGCCATTGCTGATGAGGGCGGCGCGCGGCGGTTCACGCTCAAAGCCCCTGTTGCCCTTGCCCGCTTCATTGCGCCCAAGGGCTCGGTGGCGCTGGATGGAACCTCGCTGACGGTCAACGCGGTGGACGGGCAGGATTTCGACGTGCTGCTGATTGCCCATTCGCTTGCCGCCACCACCTGGGGTCTGCGCAAGGCGGGTGACAAGGTCAATATCGAGATCGACACCATGGCGCGCTATGCCGCCCGGCTTGCGGACTTTGCCAAAGAAGACTAGAGCAACGGCCAATCAGCGGACGCCTTTCATGGCGGCCAAAACCCTTGCCGCCAGCGGCAAAAATGACCGCCGGAGCCCCCGATGTCCAAGCACAAGAAGCTGCGCCTGCTTATCGTTGAAGCGCGGTTCTACGATGATCTTTCCGATGCCCTGCTCGAAGGCGCCAAAGCGGCGCTCGACATCGCAGATGTGGAACATGACGTGGTCACTGTTCCCGGCGCACTGGAAGTTCCCGGCGCCATCGCCATGGCCATCGACGGCAAGGCTGGCTATGACGGCTTCGTGGCGCTCGGCGTCATTATCCGCGGCGAAACCTATCATTTTGACATTGTCGCCAATGAATCCGCCCGCGGACTGATGGACCTGACCGTGAAAAAGCGGGCGGCCATCGGCAACGGCATCCTGACCACCGAAGACGAGGATCAGGCCTGGGCGCGGGCGAAGGCGAGTGAAGGCGACAAGGGCGGCTTTGCGGCGCGTGCCGCCCTCACCATGATCGGCCTGCGCGACCGGTTCGGAGCCTGACAATGCCTGACAGCATCAAGCCGGCCAACAAGCGCGGCGCCGCTCGCCTCGCTGCCGTGCAGGCGCTTTACCAGATGGATGTCGCCGGCACCGGCGTGCTGGAAATTGCCGCCGAATACGAGACCTACCGGCTCGGCAAGGAGATCGACGGCGCGACCTACCGTGAAGCCGATGCCCAATGGTTCCGCGCCATCATTTCCGGTGTGGTGTCCGGCCAGACGGCGCTTGATCCGGTCATCCATGACAGCCTTCTGGACGATTGGCCGCTATCGCGCCTTGATTCCACCTTGCGCGCCATTTTGCGGGCAGGGGCCTGGGAACTCATGGAAAAGCGCGACGTGCCGGTGGCGGTGATCGTTTCGGAATATGTCGATATCGCTCGCGCCTTCTATGCCGACGACGAGCCCAAACTGGTCAACGCCGTGCTCGACCGCGTTGCGCGCAAGACGCGCGGCGAAGGCCGCGGCAAGGACATCTGATAATGACTCCAGCCCGCAAGACTGCCCTGATCCTCGCTTTTTCGCAGGCCGTGATCGGCTCTGCGCCGTCGATCTCGTTTTCGCTGGGCGGACTTGCCGGGCACTACATGCTCGATGCCGACAAATCGCTGGCCACCGCGCCTGTTACAGGATTCACGGTTGGCGTCGCGATTGGCGCACTGCCCGCAGCCTGGATCATGCGCAGGCTCGGGCGGCGCGGCGGCTTCATGTCCGGGGCAATGATAACCGGATTGGGCGGCGCGCTCGCAACTTACGCATTGTTCATCCAGAATTTCTGGCTGTTCGCCGCAGCCTTGGCCTTCATGGGTTTTGGCGGTTCGTTCGTGCAGCAATACCGTTTTGCCGCCGCCGACAATGCGCCGAGCCATGAAAAGGCCCGCGCCATTTCCATGGTGCTGGCGGGCGGCGTGTTTGCCGCCATCATCGGCCCGCAGACCGTCATCTGGACCAAGGAATTGCTGGCGCCCATCCAGTTTGCCGGACCCTTCGCCGCCATTGTCGGCCTTGCGCTGATCGGCGGCATCGCGCTGTCGTTTCTCGGCCCTGAAACAGCAGAGGAGACCGGCAGGGTTGTTGGCGCCGCGCCCGCCCGGCCTTTGCGTGAAATTGTCATGCAAAAGCGTTTTGTGGTCGGTCTGTCCTGCGGCGTCGGCTCCTATGCGCTGATGAGCTTCGTGATGACCGGTGCGCCTTTGGCCATGGTCGGCTGCGGTTTTTCCACCGACGAGGCGACGCTCGGCATTTCCTGGCATGTCATGGCCATGTTCGCGCCAAGCTTCTTCACCGGTTCGGTCATCGCCCGTTTCGGCAAGGAACGCGTCATCGCCTTCGGCCTGGCGCTGTTGATCGCCTGCGCGCTGGTGGCGCTGTCGGGGATTGCTCTTTGGCAGTTCTGGCTGGCGCTGATCCTGCTTGGCATCGGCTGGAATTTCGCCTTCATCGGCGCAACCGCCATCATCACCGAATGCTACACCAACGAAGAAAAGAACGCCGTGCAGGGCTTCCACGATTTCGTGCTGTTTTCGGTGGTGGCCTTCGCCTCGCTGATGTCGGGCGCGGTCTATAACGCTTATGGCTGGGAAGCGCTGAACGTGGTGATTTTCCCTGTCACGCTGTTTTGCATGGGCCTGCTTGGCTATCTGGTCGTTACCGACAAAAGCCGCCGGACAGCCTGAAGACCGTCCGCAAAGGCGCTCCTGCACGTCTAAATCGATTCAACTGTTATCGCATCGTGTCAAAACCTTGACGGAATCGGGGCGCTTGCCCATAAGCGCCGCGGGAGTCCCGGCGCGGCAGCGCCCGCCGGGCATCTTTGGGAACCGCCCGGAGGGATCCGGGCACAACAATCAGGAACATCGGCATGACCATGCTTACCGTCGTCATCCTGTGCGGCCTTGCCTCAATCGCTTATGCCGCCTGGGCCACCCAGTCGGTTCTGGCGTCTGATCAGGGCAATGCACGCATGCAGGAAATCGCCGGCGCCATCCGCGAGGGTGCGCAGGCCTATCTGACCCGCCAATACACCTATATCGCCCTTGTCGGCGCCGTGGTGCTGGTGCTCGCCTGGTGGCTGTTGTCGGCAACCGCCGCAATCGGCTTCCTGATCGGCGCAGTGCTTTCGGGCGCGGCCGGTTTCATCGGCATGCATGTCTCGGTCCGCGCCAATGTGCGCACCGCACAGGCCGCCTCGCATTCGCTGGCCGGCGGCCTCGATATCGCCTTCAAGGCAGGCGCCATCACCGGCATGCTGGTGGCGGGCCTCGCCCTTCTGGGCGTGTCGGTTTATTTCTGGGTGCTCACCGGCCCGATGGGCATGGAGACCGGCAGCCGCGAAGTGGTCGACGCTCTGGTGTCGCTCGGCTTTGGCGCATCGCTGATCTCGATCTTCGCCCGTCTCGGCGGCGGCATTTTCACCAAGGGTGCGGATGTCGGCGGCGATCTGGTCGGCAAGGTGGAAGCCGGAATTCCCGAGGATGACCCGCGCAACCCGGCCACCATTGCCGACAATGTGGGCGACAATGTCGGCGATTGCGCCGGCATGGCGGCTGACCTTTTCGAGACCTACGCGGTGACCGTGGTCGCCACAATGGTGCTCGGCGCGATCTTCTTTGCCGGTTCGGCAGTGCTTGATTCTGTCATGCTCTATCCGCTCTTGATCTGCGGCTTCTCGATCCTGACCTCGATTGCCGGCACATTTGCCGTCAAACTCGGCGCCAACGGCTCGATCATGGGCGCCCTCTACAAGGGCCTCATCGTCACCGGCCTCCTGTCAATCGTCGGCCTGGGCGGCGCAACCTCGCTGACCATCGGCTGGGGCGAAATCGGCGTCATCGACGGCATTTCGATCACCGGCTGGAACCTGTTCTGGTGCGGCGTGCTCGGCCTCGTCGTCACGGCATTGATCGTGGTGATCACCGAATACTACACCGGCACCAACAAGCGCCCGGTCAACTCGATTGCCCAGGCTTCGGTCACCGGCCACGGCACCAACGTCATCCAGGGCCTCGCGGTCTCGCTGGAATCGACGGCTCTTCCGGCCATCGTCATCGTCGGCGGCATCATTGCCACCTATCAGCTGGCCGGCCTGTTCGGCACCGGCATCGCCGTCACCGCCATGCTCGGCATTGCCGGCATGATCGTGGCGCTCGACGCCTTCGGCCCTGTCACCGACAATGCCGGCGGCATTGCCGAAATGGCGGGCCTGCCCAAGGAAGTGCGCCATTCGACCGACGCGCTTGACGCTGTCGGCAACACCACCAAGGCCGTGACCAAGGGCTATGCCATCGGTTCGGCCGGCCTCGGCGCGCTGGTGCTGTTTGCCGCCTATTCCAACGATCTGAAGTTCTTTGCCGCCAATGGCGACAAATTCCCCTACTTCAAGGACATGGGCGCGATCTCCTTTGATCTGTCCAACCCCTATGTCGTCGCCGGCCTGATCTTCGGCGGCCTCATTCCCTACCTGTTCGGCGGTATTGCCATGACCGCGGTCGGCCGTGCGGCCGGCGCGATCGTCGAGGAAG
>JBATMU010000418.1:0-4671 GCA_049289995.1 Rhizobiaceae bacterium
CCAATAGCTCGCCCGGTGGTAAGCGCGGCGCACTTCATCCGCGCCGATATGGCTCAGTTCGGCTTCGATGGCGTCCGGATTCCAAAGGCCGCATTCGTTCAGCAATGTGGACGCGGTGGCGCGGAAACCGTGCGCCGTGGCATCCGAGTTCGAATAACCCAATCGCCTGAGCGCCGCATTCATGGTGTTTTCGCTGAGCGCACGGTCGGCGGATTGTGTGGATGGAAACGCCAAGCGCCGGTTGCCTGTATGCCTTTGCAGGTCGCGAAGGATTTCAACGGCCAAAGCGGGCAATGGCTTCTTGTGGACGCGACGGGTTTTCATGCGCGCCGCCGGTATCGTCCAGACTGCATTGTCCAGATCAAATTCCGTCCATTCGGCTTGCCGCAATTCGCCCGGTCTTGCGTAAAGCAAGGCCATGAGCTTCAGCGCCGCGCGGGTTTCAATCGTGCCGTCATAGGACCATAGCGCGCGAAGCAGCCCGGCAAATCCGGTCCAGTTGGTGATAGCCGCCATGTGTTTGACACTTGGCGCTATCAGCGCGCCCCTCAGCGCATAGGTGGGATCGTTCGCCGCCTTCGCGGTCGCAATTGCATAGCGGAACACTTCCCCGATGAACGCACGCAAGCGCCTTGCGGACTCATAGTTTCCCAGCGCTTCCACCTTTCGCAGCGGCACTAGGATTTCCGCCGCGCTGATTTCTGCAATCGGGCGGTTCCCGAGATCGGGCAGGGCAAGACCAAGCAGCCAACGCTTTTTTGCCATTGTGGCGTCGGCTTTGCCTTCCCGTTCATTCTTGACCAGAAATTCGGCTGCAATGATTGCAAAGGTGTTGGCATTCGCGGCGTGATTTGCCGCCTTGTCCTGTTTTGCCTGAAATGCCGGATCAATTCCCGACGCCATGAGCTTCTTTGCCGCTTCGCGCTTGGCGCGGGCATCGGCCAGGCCGACGACTGGATAGGAGCCGAATGACACCAGCTTTTGCTGGCTGTTGAACCGATAGGCCATTCGCCAAAGTTTGCCACCGCTTGGCGTCACCAAAAGATGCAGCCCGCCGCCATCACTGACTTTCACAGGCTTCTCGGAAGGCCTTAAGTTATTGATTTGCCTATCAGAAAGCGGCATTTGTTGGTATCCTGTATGACGGAACAGCTGGATTCTAGCCGAAATACCAACAAAAATACCAACAAATTGTCCGGATACCAACAAACGGCCTCGGACCAACACGGACCGAAAACTGCCAAAAAGGCACAAAAAAACCCGCTTTCGCGGGGTTTTCGTGGATTTCTGGACGATTTCGGACGTCTTGAAATGATGGTTTGGTGCCCCTAGCCGGAATCGAACCAGCACTCCTTGCGGAATCCGATTTTGAGTCGGACGCGTCTACCAGTTCCGCCATAGGGGCCTGCCAAGCGGCAGCGGCAATTCGCTACACGTTCAAGGCCGGTTTCGTCAACCACCTGCCTGCACGAAGGCGACCGTCCACCAGTCCGCTTCACGATTCCGCCGTTCGGGCGATTCCATTTGAACCCGTCATGCTCTAGACACGGGCGGCATTTTCCGGAGACGCCCATGCTTCGCGGCCTTTATGACTGGACCCTCTCGCTCGCCGCCCGCAAATCGGCTGAGGTCTGGCTGGCGGTCATCGCCTTCATCGAGAGCTCGTTCTTTCTGGTGCCGGCCGATGTGCTGTTCCTGCCCATGACCATAGCCCGGCCCGAACGCGCCTGGCGCTATGCGGCCGTTGCCACTATCGCCTCGGTTCTGGGCGGCATTCTGGGCTGGTTCATCGGCTTTTACGCCTTTGAGGCCGTGGCCAAGCCGGTGCTGGAATTTTATGGCAAGCTTGAAACCTTCGAGGCGCTGCGCGGCTCGTCCAATGCCGGCGCCATACTTTTGATGCTGGTGACGTCAGGTCTTGCCCATCTGCCGCCCATCAAGGTTGTCACCATCCTGTCGGGGGCTGCCAATATCAACATCTGGCTGTTCATCGCCTCGGCCATCGCGGCGCGCGGCGCACGTTTCTTCTTCCTCGCCTGGCTGTTGCGCCGCTATGGCGCACCGATCCGCGATTTCATCGAAAAACGGCTCGGGCTGATTGCCGCAGGCGGGGCCGCCGCCCTGATTGCGCTCTATTTCGCCTACAAATATTTTCTCGGCCACTGATCGGAACCCGCCTCATGCCCTTCCTCAATCAACCCGTTGGCGACCGGCAAACCCGCGCCGCGCTGTTCTTATTCTGGGCCATGGCGGCCATTGTCGGCACGGCGCTGATGTTTGAACATTGGGGCGGCTACATTCCCTGCAAGCTCTGCCTCGAGCAGCGCCTGCCCTATTATCTCGGCATGCCGGCCATGGTGGTGGCAGGCTATGGCGCGGGCCTTGAATGGCCGGCCTGCGTGCGCCGCGGAGCGCTACTTATCGGCGGCGTGCTTATGGCCTATGGCATGCTGCTCGGCGCCTATCATGCCGGCGTCGAATGGGCGTTGTGGGCCGGGCCTGCCGATTGCGTGGCCGTGGCCGGCGCACCCGAAACCGGCGGCAAGGGCGTGCTCGACGCCATCGACGCCTTCGTGCCGCCATCCTGCGACAAGGCTGCCTGGCGGATGTTCGGCCTGTCCTTTGCGGGCTGGAACGTGCCGGTCAGCCTGGTGCTGGCCGTGATAGCGCTGCGTTCGGCGATCGGTGCGCGCAGCGAATAACCGTGGCGACTCCCTAGTCTTCTCCCCGATGGGGAGAAGGTGGCGCGCAGCGCCGGATGAGGGGTAAAAAGCCGCAGCTTACGGATCGAGCTCGGTGTCCCAGTAAAGATAATCCATCCAGCTTTCATGCAAGTGGTTGGGCGGGAAAAGCCGCCCGTTGTTGTGCAGGTCCTGCACGGTCGGCTGGTAGGGTTTCTGGCGCGGCCACATGCGCGCCTGCTTGGGCAGGTTGCCGCCCTTTCGCAGATTGCACGGCGAACAGGCCGCCACGACATTTTCCCAGGTCGTGGCGCCACCGCAGCAGCGCGGCACCACATGGTCAAAGGTCAAATCGTCCGGCGCGCCGCAATACTGGCACTGGAACCGGTCGCGCAGGAATACGTTGAACCGTGTGAAGGCCGGATAGCGCGACGGCTTCACATAGGTTTTCAGGCAGACCACGCTGGGCAACCGCATGGAAAAGCTGGGTGACGAGACCGAATGGTCGTATTCGGCAACGATCTGCACCCGGTCGAGGAAGACCGCCTTGATGGCGTCCTGCCATGACCACAAAGACAATGGGTAGTAGCTCAGCGGACGGTAATCGGCATTCAGCACCAGCGCCGGCAGACCGTTCGGGTTCACTGCAATCGTCAATACCCACCTCCGTGAAGCGAAGCAGCCGACTCAATCCATGTAAGCAGGAGATGACAGGCTTGTGAAGACGCCCGGTTGTCAGCCCTGACCCGGCGCGCCCTCCCTGCCGCGCATCTGCCCGTAATAGGCCCAGAAAAGCCTCGCGGCCACGCCCCGCCATGGCGACCAGTCTGCGGCAATCGCTGCCAACAGCTTGTCGCCGGGCCGCCTGTCATGGCCGAATGCTGCGCCGACCGCTGATTGCAGCGCCACATCGCGGGCCGGGAAAATGTCGGGATGCCCCGCACAGAACAAAAGGTAGACCTCCGCCGTCCATGGTCCGATGCCCGGTATTGCCGTCATTTGCGCCATGGCCTCATCAGCGCCAAGCGTGGTCAGCCCGCCAATGTCGAGCGCGCCGCAGCGCTCGGCCTCAGCCAGCGCCAGCACGGTCTTCTGTTTGGGCGTGGACAGGCCTGCCTCACGGAACACGGCATCGCCCGCCTGAATCACGTTTTCGGCGCAGAGCGGATCGACAAGCCTGACCAAGCGCTTGAAAATGGCGTCGGCGCTGGCCTTGGACACCTGCTGCGACACCACGATTTCCACAAGGCTCGCAAACCCCGGCGCCTGCCGCCGGAGCGGCAGCGGCCCGGCAATTTCCGCTACGATTGCGAGCCTGGGATCGGCCTGCAGCAGGCCTGCCAAGCCCGAAGCAATGTCGTCAAGGGTATCCAACCGCTGCATTTTGGGCTTTCCCCCTTCTCATCGAGCCTTTACCGCTAACCGTTATCGTCAAACGCGCCGGACCGCAGCTAAAGGAAATAGCACGAATGGCCACGCCCGCATTCCGTTTTGCGCCGAGCCCCAATGGCGCACTGCATCTGGGCCATGCCTATAGCGCCGCCCTTAACCATCGCATGGCCAAGGCAGCGGGCGGCCGTTTTCTGGTGCGCATTGAAGACATTGATCTCGCCCGTGCCGACGCAGTGCTTGAAGCGGACATTCTCCGCGACCTCGAATGGCTTGGACTGGAGTTTGAACGCCCTGTTCGCCGCCAGTCGGACCATCTTGCCGACTACGCCGAAGCTCTGGCGCATTTGCGGAACATGGGGCTTGTCTATCCGGCCTTCATGAGCCGCAGCGAAATCCGCGCCCATGCGCTGGATGCCGAGGCGGCAGGACGCCCGGTACCGCGGGATCCTGATGGCGTGCCGCTCTATCCCGGGCTTGAACGGCATTGGCCGCAAGCGCGCCGGATCAGCGAAATGGCGGCAGGACGCCCCTATTCATGGCGGCTCGACATGGAGGCGGCAATTGCCGCCATCGGCGCGCCATTGACATGGCGCGAAAG
>JBATMU010000419.1:0-30896 GCA_049289995.1 Rhizobiaceae bacterium
GTATTACGCGACCAAGCCAAGTCTGATAGCCTCCGCGACCGCCTGAACCCGGTAGGCCGCCCCTAGTTTACGCTTGGCGTTCAACAAGTGCCGTTCAGATGTATGTTCGGATATGCCGAGGATTTGCGAAATCTCCCATTCCGATTTGCCGATGGCGGCCCAGCGCAGACATTCTGTTTCCCGTTCCGTGAGATCCGGGACCAATTTTTGCCGCGAGCGCTCAGCCATCAGCAACATCGCCTTGCCGATGGCATAGGTGGTGACGAGCGAAAGTTTGGCGGCATCCTGCCGGGAGTAGTCAACCGCTTCGCCGCCCAGCGAGGCCACGATCACGCGGCCTTCCAATGTTGTCAACGGCATAGCTATGCCATCGCGCAGGCGGTACTCGCCTGCATCGCCAATCATGTCGCTGACGACATTGCCATACCCATCGTCAGCATAGGCTTCGCGCCAAATGACGGGTGAACTGCTTTGGCGCATCCGCCTTACTACCGGATCGCAATCAATGTAATTGCGCTTGACATAACGCGACAGCCAATCACCTGGCCAGCGGCATAAAATTACGTGTTGTTCCTGAATATCCGATGGACTTTTAGGGTCAGGAACAGTCCCTGCCATCAAGGCATCCATCCCGAATTGTCCGCTCAACTCCAGAAGGCTCGAACACACGTCATCAAGATTTCTGGCCGACTGGATTTTGCTTATCCACTCGAGTGTTTCATTAAACCCCGCCACTGCAAAAATCCCCCGATTTATTGCCATATGCGCAATTCTAAAATGAACATCTTATTATGTTCTACAAACCGCCGATTGCAGAGACCTTGGGTGCGGCGGTTTGGCGCGAATGGGCTGGGTCTTCCATTCCGAACACCCCGCGGCTGGTCAATCCACAAGGACGCATGCTAGGAATTTTCGCAGATTGCGAGCCATCCCGACGGGAACACATTACATGAACAAAACAAATTGCCGCAGCCATACGGCATTGCCCGTTTTGTTGCTGGCTGGCTTTTTGACGGCCGCCATCAGCCCTTGCACGGCCGAACCTGCCGACGCACCCTTCTTCTATGATCCTGCGGAGCGGATGCCCAAACCGGATTTGTCGCAGATTGGCCAAATCCGGTTCCTGACCACGACCGATTTTCCGCCCTTCAATTTTCTGGATGGCTCAGGAAAGCTCACCGGACTTCACGTCGATATCGCACGCGCGATCTGCGCGGAACTGTCGCTGCCTGACAAATGCAGCATACAGGCGCTGCCATGGGGGGAATTGTCTGGCCAGGTCGAGCGGGGCGAGGCGGATGCAATCCTCGCAGGCATTGACACCAATCTGGATACGCGCCGGCGTTTCGCCTTCACTCGCCCATTCCTGCAATTTCCGGCGCGGTTTGTGGCCAGGAAGAACAGCGCTGGCGCATTCTCTGCGGAGAAAAACTTGGGGAACCTGCGCATCGGGGTGGTCGCGCGTTCTGCGCATGAAGACATGCTTCGCGCCTATTTTCCAAGGGCAAAAGTGGTTGTCTATGACCGGGCCGAGTGGGCGCAGGACGACCTGCGCGACGGCAAGACCGATGCAGTTTTCGGGGACGGGATGCGGCTGGCTTTCTGGACTTCCGGCGCGGCGTCATCGGATTGCTGCGCACTGACCGGTGAGCCTTATCTTGCGCCGGAATATCTGGGGGCCGGGCTGACGATTGCGGTGTCGAAGTCCCGCCCTGAACTTGCACAGGCGCTGGACCATGCGCTCAGAAAAATAGAGGCGAGCGGCCAGTCGGTTGAACTCTATCTTCGCTATTTCCCGGTCAGCTTTTATTGATTCTGCCTTTGAATGGCAGCATGAGCGACCAGGCGAGCGAACTTGTCGGCGCTGACTTGAACTCGGCAAGGCCGATCGTCATGTCCGGATATCCGGACTTTGGCGCGCCAACATAGGTCGAAAACAACCGGTCCCAGACCGAGAGGTTGAACCCGTAGTTGGAATCGGTTTCGTCCTGAACGGCTGAATGATGGACCCTGTGCATGTCGGGCGTAACAAGAAGCCAGCGCAAGGTCTTGTCCAAAGCCGCAGGCAGCCGGACATTGGCATGATTGAACATGGCCATGCCGTTGAGTACGATTTCAAAAATCAGAACAGCTTCGGGCGGCGCACCAAGCGCAACAATGACGGCCGCCTTCCAGATCATCGACAGCACGATCTCCAATGGATGGAACCTGAGTGCCGTTGTCAGGTCAAAGCCATTGTCGGAGTGGTGCATGCGGTGGATCCGCCAGAATACCGGTATTTTGTGACTGGCGAGATGTTCGAGCCAAACCGCAAAATCGAGGACGGCAAAAGCAATTGCGGCGGCCAACAGCCATGGCGCCGCGACGGCATTGAAGAGTCCGTAACCGGCCTGTTGCGCCCAGAGCGCCGTGCCAACCGCTGCTGCGGGGAAAACCAGCCGAAGCGCAACGGACGACAGCACGACCATGGCCAGATTGGTGAACCAGCGGCGCGCTTTCAATTCGCCTTGCATGTCGGGCCTGTTCAGGCGCGGGACGGCAATTTCCAGCAATGCCATGATTGCGAAAATTGACGCAAAGGCCAGCAGGCGAATGACGGGTTCACTCATGAAAGTCTCATTTCAAGTTTGACCAGATTTGGTCAGATCAGGCGATGGCGGGCGCGCGCCGAACGCTCAATGGCGCTGGCGGTCGCCTGATCGATGCCCAGCTTCGCACGCAACCGTTCAAGGACGCGCATTTCTTCAGACCGCACATCAAGATCAGCAGCAGCAACATCGACCGCAGCTGCATAAGCGGTGTCGCGCAGCCGCTCCGGCAAGACGCTGCAAGCCAAATCAAAGACGATTTCAAGGCCATTTTCGCCGGCAAGAATCTGTTGGCAGCGGCGCGCCGCCGGAATGAGTTCATCTTCGTCAAAGGCGTCAAATACCGGCAAGGTCCGGATAAGCGAGCCAATTCGCGACAATTCCGGATCACTCATGCTTTTGTCGGATGCCGACATGACAACCATGAGATAGACCAGCACTTCTTCGATGGAATGGTTCGCCATTGGCCCCGCTTTCTGAATGTCCCGCGAAGCTAGGGATGCGCATGGCAAGGTTCAAGTAAATTGGCTGCAAATGACGCAATGCAATTGACGCACCCTTGCGCCGGCAATAGGTTCCGCCCGCCGCCGAGACGGCCAGCTTGAACGGAAATCCCATGTCAAACGCCGAACAGACCGCACCGTCGATGATCGAAGCGCTTGCAGATAGCAAGGCTTGGCCTTTTGAAGAGGCGCGGAAAATCATTGCGCGCTATTTGAAATCGGGATTTCCGGAGGTTGTGCTGTTTGAGACCGGCTACGGTCCATCCGGCTTGCCGCATATCGGCACATTCGGCGAAGTTGCCCGTACAACCATGGTCCGGCATGCCTTTCACCTGCTGACTGACAACAAGGTCGCGACCAAACTCCTTTGCTTTTCGGATGACATGGACGGCATGCGCAAGATTCCGGACAATGTGCCGGACCGCGCCTTTCTGGAGCCGCACCTGCACAAGCCGCTAACGGTCGTGCCCAATCCTTTTGGCGGCGACTATCCGAGCTTCGGCCATCACAACAATGCGATGCTGCGTCGGTTTCTCGACACGTTCGGCTTTGATTATGAGTTTGCGAGCGCCACCGACTACTACAAGGCGGGCCGGTTCGACGCCATGCTTCTGCGCGCGGCGGAGCGCTATGAGGCGATCATGAAAGTGATGCTGCCGACGCTGGGTGCGGAGCGGCAAGCGACCTACAGCCCGTTCCTGCCGATCTCGCCGAAGTCCGGACGTGTGCTCTACGTGCCGATGAAATCCGTTGACGCCAAGGCCGGCACCATCACCTTTGATGACGAAGACGGTGTTGAAACCACGCTTCCGGTTACCGGCGGGCAGGTCAAGCTGCAATGGAAGCCGGATTTCGGCATGCGCTGGGCAGCGCTCAATGTCGATTTTGAAATGTTCGGCAAGGACCACCAGACCAATGCCGTCATTTATGACAAGATCTGCGAAATCCTCGGCGGCCGGGCGCCCGAGCATTTCGTTTATGAACTTTTTCTGGACGAACAGGGTCAGAAGATTTCCAAGTCCAAGGGCAATGGCATCACCATCGACCAATGGCTGACCTACGCGCCAACCGAGAGCCTGGCGCTCTACATGTTCCAGAAGCCCAGGGCCGCTAAAAAGCTTTATTTCGACGTGATTCCGCGCGCGGTGGACGAATATTACGCGTTCCTCGCCGCCTATGAAGGTCAGGACTGGAAAAACCGGCTGGGCAACCCGGTGTGGCACATTCACTCCGGCGAACCGCCCAAGGTGGACATGCCGGTGACCTTTGCGCTGCTCATCAATCTTGTCAGCGCATCCAACGCCGAAAATGCCGAGGTCTTGTGGGGGTTCATTTCGCGTCACGTCCGCGACGTCACGCCTGCGTCGCATCCCGAACTCGACAGGCTTGTGCACCACGCCATCCGTTATTTCCGCGATTTCGTATTGCCGGAAAAGACATTCCGCACACCGGATGCTGAAGAGCGTGCGACCCTTCTGGCCATCGACGCCAAACTTGCTTCATTGGCCCCGGATGCGTCTGGGGATGAGGTCCAGACCGCGTTGCTTGACGTCGCACGCGTCATTCCGCGTTTCCAGGACCATGCCAAGACCAGCCCGAGCGGCGGGTCGGGCGTTTCTGTCTCCTTTTTCCAGATGATCTATGAATGCTTGCTCGGGCAGGAGCGCGGACCGCGTTTCGGCTCTTTTGCAGCGCTATACGGCATTCCGGAAACACAGGCCTTGATCCGCGATACGCTGGCGCGAACCGCCTGATTTCAGCGCGGCGGCGGGCCGGAAAGCCCGACGCCTTGCGCAACAGCGCCGCTATTGGCGGGCCGCGCCCAGCCATGGGCCATCAGCCAGGCGGCAACATCTTCGCCGCCCAGGCTGCAGGTGGTTTCCACCACTTGATCGGTGGGTTGGGCGGGAACCTTGCAGCGAATGGAGCGGGCCCGCAGAAACGCGCGAAACGCCGTGCGCGCCTGCAGGCCGCACGGCCAGCTTGCACCTTCTGCCGTTTTGCAGCTCATGGCAGGATCGGTGGGCACGATACCTTCCAGCACCAGCCGGTACCCGCCCGCCTCAATTTCACCGGCGCTTGTCGCCACCGGCTGGTGCAACAGGCGAATGCGCCAGCGCGATGGGTCGGTGGCGGCAACTTGCTGTGGCTTTTGTGGTGCGGGGCTCAGACTCGGCCGGGCAGGAATGCGTTCGATATCACCGGCGATTTGCGGTGCTGCAATGACACCGGAAGCAACGATGCGTGCCAACTTTGGCGGTGCGGCAACGGCATTCGCCCGCACCGGCAATGCGGGCTCCCCGCCTACAGGCGCCGCAATGGCTTTCTGTTCAGGACGGCCGGATTCGGCGGGGTCCCGCGTCGCGTCACCGACTGATTTCAGGCCGACGAGCAATCCTGCGCCAGACAAAAAAATGAGAAAAGCCGCCGCAAGTCGCATGGCAGTTACTGGCTTGCCCAGACAATCCGGGCCACCCATACCAACTCGCTGACCTGCAACACCCGGTCAGCATGTTCCGGATTGAGAGATTTCAGCTCAACGACTTTTGTTGTCCGCCGATTGAGGATTTTCGCCATGACCTCACCGGACACCGTGCGGACCACAACGCGGTCACCGCGCCGGATCTGGGCTCCCGGTTCGACGATCAGTGTGTCGCCGTCACGGTAAAGCGGCATCATGGATTCGCCCTGGACCTTGAGCGCATAGGCGCCGTCGCCGGATTGGGCCGGCAGTTCTATCAGATCCCAGCCGTCACCAGCCGGAAAACCGGCATCGTCGAAATAACCGCCGGCGCCAGCCTGCGCAAAGCCCAGCAAAGGCACCTGCGCCATGCGGGAGGATTGCGGAAGCCGCGCGGCGGCAATCCCGCCGCTGACCAGCGACAGAAACTCCTCGAGCGTAGATCCGGTAGCATCCATGATCTTGGCAATGGATTCTGTCGATGGCCAGCGCGGCCGGCCATCTCCGGACAGCCGCTTGGACTTGTTGAACGCGGTTGAATCCAGCCCGGCTTTCTTGGCCAGTCCTGATGCCGAAAGCGTATTGCGTTCCGCCAGGGCGTCAATCGCCGCCCACACCCGCTCATGGGAGAGCATAGGCCTCACCTCGCAAAGGAAAAAAATCCTTTAATTGAGTAGCCGATGATTGCAGGCCTGTCCACATTCGGCGGCAGGATTTCCACACAAGGCGGATCAGCCGCCAGCCTTTGCATGGCTGCGCATGAGGCCATGGGAGTGCAGAAACGCCAGTTCCATGGCATCAGGTTCGCGCGGCTTGCGCTCAACGCCCAGCGCGCGCACCACATCACCTGCTTCCAGGAACGCCCTGCCCGTCCGGTCATAGATCCCGGCTGTTGTCAGAATGACAGCGCCGACTTTGCCGCCTGGCAGATGAAAAACATGCCGCCCAAGCACCTGGGTGCCGGACCATGTCTCGATGGTTGATACCACATCGAACCGCGACCAGAGCGGAACTTCCCTAACAAAAGCCGCCTGCACACCACCCATCATCGGCGCCCAATTGCGTTCGCGCGTCAGCTTTAACAGGCCCGAACGCAGGAAAATATCCATGCGGCCAAGATCAGCCAGCATCAGATAGCGCGCATTGTTCAGGTGCAGATTGGGATCAATATCCGTCGGCAGGCAGCGGAAGGACAGGCGGCTTTCGCCGCCGGGCAAATAGGGGCCGCGCGACCTGGTTGTCAGCGCGACCCTTGCCAGACGGCCCCAGACATACATGCCGGTTCACGCGGCCTTGCGTCCGCCATAAGGATTGAAGCGTTCGTAGAACGTCTCGCCCTTTGCCGCCATGTCGATCAGCAGACGCGGCGCCTTGAACTGTGCGCCGTGCTTCTTTTGCAGGCGCTTGGACATTTCAAGGAAGGCCTTGGCGCCCATACCGTCAACATAGGACAACGTGCCGCCGGTATAAGGCGCAAATCCAAAGGCCAGAATGGAGCCGACATCGGCTTCGCGCGGATCGGTGACGATGCCCTCTTCCATGACGCGAACCGCTTCAAGCGCAATGACGGCGAGGAAGCGCTGCTTCAACTCGTTGACGTCGATCGAATCCGGATCACGCTGGGTATAGAGCGCCTTCAAGCCGAGCCAGAGCGACTTCTTGGCGGGCTTGGCCGGATAGTCATAGAAGCCCTTGCCGTTCTTGCGGCCGAGGCGGCCATGCGCATCAACCATGGTGTCGATCAGGCCGATATGGCGTTTGTCCACCGCAGCTTCGCCAAGATCGCGCACAGTCTGGCGCATGATCTTCTGCGCCAGATCGATGGCGGTTTCATCGGTCAGCGCCAGCGGACCAACCGGCATGCCGGCCATCTTGGCGGCATTTTCGATCATCGCAGCCGGAATGCCCTCGGCCAGCATGTTGTAGGCTTCGTTCATGTAGCGCAGCACGCAACGGTTCACGTAGAAGCCGCGCGTGTCGTTGACGACAACGGGCGTCTTCTTGATTGCGCGCACGAAGTCCATGGCCACTGCCACAGCTTTCGATTTGGTCTTCTTGCCCAGAATGACTTCGACAAGCATCATCTTGTCGACCGGCGAGAAAAAATGGATGCCGACGAAATTGTCGGGGCGAACCGAGTTTTTGGCCAAATCGGAAATCGGGATCGTCGAGGTGTTGGACGCAAAGATCGCCGACTTGCCGATGACGGCCTCGGCCTTCTCGGTGACGCCCTTTTTCACGGCGGAATCTTCGAACACTGCTTCGACGATCAGGTCGCAGCCCTTCAGGTCCGCATAGTCTGCAGATGGCGTTATCAGGCCGAGCAGTTCGGCCTTTGCGGCCTCGGTGGCGCGGCCTTTCTTGATCTGCTCATTCATCAGATTTTCGGAATGCGCCTTGCCCTTGGCGGCGGCTTCCATATCGCGGTCCAGAAGTACAACCGGAATGCCGGCCTTGGCCGTGACATAGGCAATGCCCGCGCCCATGAACCCGGCGCCAAGCACGCCAATCTTCTTGAAATCGGTTGGCGCCACGCCCTCGGGACGGCGAGCGCCCTTGTTGATTTCCTGCAACGACACAAACAGCGAGCGGATCATCATGGCCGCTTCGGTGGTCTGCAGGATATTGGTGAAATAGCGTTGCTCAATGCGCAGGCCGGTATCAAACGGCACCAGCAGGCCTTCATAGACGCATTTCAGGATTGCCGCAGCGGCCGGATAATTGGCCGAGGTTTCGCGGCGCAGAATGGCAATTGCTGCTGGCCAGAGATTGGCGCCGGCCGCGGAGTAGACCGCACCGCCCGGAATCTTGAAGCCTTTCTCGTCCCACGGCTGAACCGGCTTGAGGCCCGCCTTGATCATGGCCTTGGCTGCCTCAATGAGGCGCGAAGCCTCGACGACCTCGTGCACCAGTCCGAGCCCTTTGGCCTTCTTGGGCGACAGATTCTGGCCGGTGGTCATCATTTGCAGGGCGTCCTGCGTGTTGATGAGCCGGGGCACGCGCTGGGTGCCGCCCGCGCCGGGGAAAATGCCGACTTTGACCTCGGGCAATGCCAGCTTGATGCTGTCATTGTCGGCCACTACACGGCCATGGCAGGACAGCGACAGTTCCAGCGCCCCGCCCATGCAGGTGCCGTTGATTGCCGAAACCCAGGGCTTGCCGGAGGTTTCGATGCGGCGGAAAAGCTGGGCCATGGCGCCGCTGGTCTCAAACAGGAAACGCACGGCCGCCTCAGCGTCCTTGGCTTTCATCTCGTCAAACTGCGCCAACATGCGCTTGAGCATGGTCAGGTCGGCGCCGCCGGAAAACGTGTCTTTGCCGGAGGTGAAAACCACGCCCTTCACGGCGGCATCCGCTGTGGCCGCTTTCAGGATTGCCTCAAGCTCGACCATCACCTCTTCGGTGAAAACATTCATGGATTTGCCGGGCATGTCCCAGGTGACGAGCGCAATGCCGTCTGCGTCCACGCCGTAGCTGAAATTGGTGTAGCTCATGATCTGCCTCCCAGGCCGCAGCCCCGGTTCATAACTTCATTCAGAACGGCGAGCCGTCCTTGTGGGTGAATCGCATGACGCCTGCGGACTTCTCCGCCCGCAAGTCGATGCCGGGATATTCGGCAATTTCGTCTGCCAGGCGCGCGCCAACTTCAAGAAAAACCGCATCTGCAGCGCCGCGATTGACCAGCGTGTGGCC
The DNA here is from genome assembly GCA_049289995.1 of Rhizobiaceae bacterium. Taxonomy (GTDB): domain Bacteria; phylum Pseudomonadota; class Alphaproteobacteria; order Rhizobiales; family Rhizobiaceae; genus JBATMU01. The sequence goes on from JBATMU010000419.1 coordinate 9,246, forward strand.
ATTTGCAACGCCTGCCTTGAAAGTTGCCGCATCACCTGGGCGCAAGACCGTCTCGCCCTCGTCTTCGATCAGCACGGCTTCACCTTCCAGCATGAAAACGAACTCGTCCTCGTTGTGGTGCCAGTGGCGCAGCGACGAGCCCGAGCCAGGTTCGATGCGGCACAGATTGACGCCAAACTGTGTCAAGCCGCCGGCATCGCCCAGCCGCTTGCGGAAGCGGCCGGCCGTTATGGCTGCGTATTGCGGCGGATAGCCGGTTCCGCCCTTTTCCGGCACGCTGGAAAGGTCAAGCTTCGGCATCAGACGCGCTCGATGATCGTGGCTGTACCCATGCCCGCGCCAATGCACAGCGTGACAAGTGCAGTGTTAAGGTCGCGGCGTTCGAGTTCATCCAGCACCGTGCCGAGGATCATTGCGCCGGTCGCGCCGAGCGGATGGCCCATGGCAATGGCGCCGCCTGCCACGTTCATCTTGGAATGCGGAATATCGAAGGCCTGCATGTAACGCAGGACGACTGAAGCGAAGGCCTCGTTGAGCTCGAACAGGTCAATGTCGGAGATCTTCATCTTGGCGCGGGCCAACAGCTTGTTGGTCACGTCAACCGGTCCGGTCAGCATGATGGCAGGTTCGGAGCCGATATTGGCGAATGCGCGGATGCGGGCGCGCGGCTTCAGCCCCATGGTCTTGCCGGCTTTTTTGGATCCCAGCAGAACAGCGGCGGCGCCATCGACAATGCCCGACGAATTGCCGGCGTGATGGACATGGTTGACCGCTTCAAGTTCCGGATAGCGCTGAACGGCGACCGCGTCGAAGCCGCCAAGTTCGCCCGGCATGACGAATGACGGGTTGAGCGAAGCAAGCGACTGCATGTCGGTGCCCGGCCGCATGTGCTCGTCGCGGTCCAGAATTGTGATCCCGTTGATGTCCTTGACCGGGATGACCGACTTGGCGAAATGACCCTTTTCCCAGGAATGGGCGGAGCGCTTCTGGCTTTCGACCGAATAAGCGTCAACGTCATCACGCGAGAAGCCGTATTTGGTGGCGATCAGGTCTGCGGAAATGCCCTGCGGCACGAACCAGCCCGGCAGGCCGACTGACGGGTCCATGTACCAGGAGCCGCCGGACATGCCCATGCCGACGCGCGACATGGATTCCACGCCGCCGGCAATGACGATGTCGTCAGCGCCTTGGGCGATCTTTGCAGCAGCCAAATTGATGGCGTCGAGGCCCGATGCGCAGAAGCGCGAAATCTGGATGCCGGGCGCCCGCATGTCATAGCCGGCCTCAAACGCTGCCGAGCGGGGGATGACGGCGCCGGCTTCGCCGACCGGATCGACACAGCCGAAAATGATGTCGTCAACAGTGCCGGTATCAAGTCCGTTGCGGTCGCGCAGGGCTTCCAGCACTTTTGCAGCCAGCCGCGGGGTCGGCACCTCGTGCAGTGCGCCATCCTTCTTTCCGCGCCCACGCGGCGTGCGCACCGCGTCATATACAAAAGCGTCAGCCATATCGAACTTCCTTTCGCATTCCCGGCCAAGGCCGGCGGTGTATCTGCTGCTGAAGCCTCAAAGGCTGCGGGCAATCAGCAGTTTCATGATTTCATTGGTGCCGCCATAGATGCGCTGGACACGGGCATCGCGGAACATGCGGGCAATCGGATACTCGTTCATGTAGCCGTAGCCGCCATGCAATTGCAGGCACTCGTCGACCACCTTGCCCTGAAGATCGGTTAGCCAATATTTGGCCATCGATGCAAGCACTGGCGTCAGTCGGCCTTCGAGATGCTCGGCCACGCAATGATTGTAGAAGGTGCGGGCTACTGTAGCCTCCGTCTTCAACTCTGCCAGCTTGAATTGGGTGTTCTGGAACTCGATCACCGCTTTGCCGAAGGCCTTGCGCTCTTTGACATAGTCAATGGTAAGTGCAAGCGCACGTTCAATCATGGCGATGGCCGACGCGCCGATCTGCAGGCGTTCCTGTGGCAATTGCTGCATGAGCTGGACAAAGCCCTGGCCTTCTTCGTGACCGAGGAGATTGGAAGTTGGCACCCGCACATTGTTGAAGAACAATTCGGAGGTGTCGTTGGCCTTCAGGCCGATCTTGTCGAGATTGCGCCCGCGCTCAAAACCGGCCGCATCCTCGGTTTCGATGACGATCAGCGAGGTGCCTTTCGCGCCTGCTGCCGGGTCGGTCTTGGTGACGACAATGATGAGATTGGCAAGCTGGCCGTTGGTGATGAAAGTTTTGGAGCCATTTATCAGATAATGGTTGCCATCCTTGACCGCCGAGGTGCGGATGCCCTGCAGGTCCGATCCGGCGCCTGGTTCCGTCATGGCAATGGCGCCGATCAGCTCACCCGACGCCATTTTCGGCAGCCATTTGCGCTTCTGCTCTTCGGAGCCGTAATGAAGGATGTAGGGCGCAACGATGGAATTGTGCAGCCCGATGCCGAAGCCATCAACCCCGACATGGCCGAGCGCCTCGATAATGGCTGTCTCATGGGCATAGCTGCCGCCCGAGCCGCCATATTCTTCGGGCATAGAGGCGCAAAGCAGTCCTGCTTTACCGGCTTTCAACCAGCTTTCGCGGTCGACTTTTTCGGCCTTCTCGAATTCGTCATAGCGGGGCGCAATTTCTGCCTCCAGCCATTTGGTCGTCATGTCCTGCAACATGACGACATCGTCCGAAGCCCAGTCCGGCTTGGGAAACTGGAGGATTTCGGCGGGATTGCTGGCCATCGCTAGTGTCGCTCCCTTCGTTCAGAACTGGTCGGCGTTAAGCGCCATCATGGTGTCGGCGCCAGTCTGGATGCGTGCGAGATGCAGTGCAGTTTCCGGCATAATGCGTTCCATAAAAAACCGGCCGGTGGTGAGCTTTGCGGCATAGAAGTCACCGGCATCGCCCTCGCCCAATTTTTCCTGCGCGACCTTGGCCATGCGGCCCCACATCAGACCCGCCGCGACAAGGCCGAACAGGTGGAGATAGTCCGTTGACGCCGCACCCGCATTGTCTGGTTTCTGCATGGCATTCTGCATGAGCCACATCGTAGCCGCCTGCAAGTCATTGAGGCCTTTCTTGAGCGCCTTGGTGAAGCCGGCCAATTCCGGGATATTGCGGTTTTCTTCGCAGAACTCGCCGGTTTCCTTGAAAAATGCCTGCACGGCGCGGCCGCCATTCAGCCCGAGTTTGCGGCCGACCAGATCGAGCGCCTGCACGCCATTGGCGCCTTCATAGATCATGGCAATGCGGGCATCGCGGACAAACTGGCTCATGCCCCATTCTTCGACATAACCATGACCGCCAAACACCTGCTGGGCCATCACGGCATGGTCAAAACCCTTGTCTGTGAGCACGCCCTTGATGATCGGGGTCATCAGGCCGAGATGATCGTCGGCGGAAATCCGTTCGCTTTCGACACCGGAACGATGGGCGACATCCGATTTGATGGCCGTCCACAGGATCAGCGCACGCCCGGCCTCGTTCCACGCGCGGATAGTCATCAGGATGCGGCGAATATCGGGGTGCACAATGATCGGATCGGCTTTCTTGTCGGGTGCCTTGATGCCCGAAAGGCTGCGGCCCTGGATGCGGTCTTTCGCATAGGCGACGGCATTCTGGTAGGCGATTTCGCCGATAGAAAGCCCCTGCAGGCCAACGCCAAGCCGGGCTTCATTCATCATCGTGAACATGGCTTTTAGGCCGCCATTCATCTCGCCAATCAGGAATCCGCGCGCGCTGTCATAGTTCATGACGCAGGTTGCGTTGCCGTGGATGCCCATCTTCTCTTCGATGGAACCGCATGACACGCCGTTGCGTTCGCCCGGATTTCCGGAAGCATCCAGCTGGAATTTCGGAACAATGAACAGAGAAATGCCCTTGACGCCTTCCGGTGCGCCTTCAATGCGCGCCAGCACGAGGTGGACAATGTTTTCAGCCATGTCGTGGTCGCCGGCCGAAATGAAAATCTTCTGACCGGAAATAGCATAGGAACCATCAGCTTGCGGCACAGCCTTGGTGCGCAAAAGACCAAGATCGGTGCCGCAATGCGGTTCTGTCAGGTTCATGGTGCCTGTCCAGACACCCTCAACCATGCGCGGCAGCCATGTGGATTTCTGCTCGTCGGTGCCGTGGACCAAAATGGCGGCAATCGCACCCTGGGTCAGGCCGGGATACATCATCAGCGCCATGTTGGATGACGACATGTATTCGCCAACTGCCGAATGCACGGCATAAGGCAGGCCCTGTCCGCCATATTCCGCCGGAACGGCAAGCCCGAGCCAGCCGCCTTCACGATATTGATCAAAGGCCTCGCGATAGCCTTCCGGCGTGGTCACGCTGCCATCGGCGTGCCGGGTGCAACCCTGATGATCGCCAGACAGATTGACCGGGTGCATGACATTTTCTGCCAGCCGCGCCGCCTCTTCGAGGATCGCTTCGAGAACATCCGGCGCTGCGTCGGAGAAGCCCGGCAAGTTGCTGTATCGCTCATATCCCAGCACATCATTGAGAACGAACAGGGATTCCCGCACGGGCGCTTTATAGGACGGCATTCACTCTCTCCCGGGATGACTGCAATGGAAGCAAAATGGTTCCCGCAGCGTTTCATACGGCCTTCCGAAGCAGTAATTGACGTTTGCGTAAACGTCAATCAATACGTTTGCACAATCTGGTGTATTGGCCCCTCCGCCAAGCATTACCCGAAGGCAGGCTTGGCGGCAGGTGGCCGGACCAGAAGGATGTCAGGAAGATGCCTTGGCGGCTTGAGCCAAAGCAAGCTTGGAACGGGCAATGTCCATGGTTGAAGACAATTCGATCAGAGCTTCATCCACGGCAGCGCGCTGTTTTTCCAGCCTCTTGAGCTGCTTCTCGCCTTTTTCGATTGCAACGCGAAGCTGGCGGGTATTGGAACCGGAAGGGTCATACAAATCAATCATTTGCTTGACTTCGCGCAGCGAAAATCCGACTTTTCGGCCCAAAAGGATCAATTTCAGGCGCGTGCAGTCGCGCTTGCCATAAAGGCGTGTGGTGCCTTCCCGCACAGGCTTGATAAGCCCTTTGTCCTCATAGAAGCGCAATGCCCTAAGCGTAACGCCATATTTGCGCGCAACATCGCCGATGCGGGCAAAACCGCCATCGGCGGAAAAAAGTTCATCTTCGGCGCCTTTGACGCCGTCATTGGTCATCATGTTCATTTTGGTACCCTTGGATCGCTGACAGCAACGAAGGCGCAGACTTGTCCCGGGGCCAGGACCGTCTCGCCTCTTTGGTCTTGCGTGCTGTTCTTACGTTTACGTAAATGACATAGTGCGTAAGGATTGTCAATTCAACCGGCATGATCAGGAAATTCGCGGCAAAAGCCGCCGTGCGAAATGTGAAATTTGTCAATCTTGGTTAACGCGTTGTTTACCACGTTTGGTGAATTGTCGGGTTTGAGGCGTCCGGTGCGAATCTTGTCACGCGTTGCACATTTTCGGATTGCTGGTTGGCGAAAGCGCCAGATCAGCACCCGATCCGGCCGTTTCGGGCATGGAAACACCGGACCAGCATGGGCTGGCACCAAAAGCAGGCGTGGCGGTAAGAATGAAACGGTCCTATCTCGACAGTCTGAATGCAGGCCGCCAGCGCAGGCCCGATGCCTCGCTCGACGATTTGAACCGGGCCCTGGACGGATTGGAATCCAAATTTGAAAGCCTTGCGGGCCGGGCGGGCTTGCGCCGCGAACCCTCGCGCGCTCCTGAAATCTCCCGCGCCGCGCCGATGCAGCGTTATGCCGAACCGGAGCATCGAAAGCCGGCAGCACCCGTCGCCCAGAAAAGCCTGCATGCGCTTGCCCGCGACATTGACCGGGCCCGGCATCAGGAAGACGTGGTTGGCAGCGTCGCCCAGATCGCGGCCGATCTCACCCAGTTGCGTGAAGAATTCCGCAACGAAATGACCGTTGGCTTGAACCGCCAGTTTGAAGCCCTGCGCACTGACATCGAAAATCTTTATGAATCTGCCAGCCATGCGCCGAACGATCCGGCGATGGTTCGTGAACTCGACCGCATCGGCCGTTCCGTGGCCGAGATCGCCGCCAGCCGCAATGACGGCGGAATGGCGATGCTTCATTCCGAGCTTGAAGAAATGAAACGGGCCATCGCCTCATTGGCCCGCGAGGAGACATTGCAGGCAGCCGACCAGCGCTGGAATGACCTTGGCCGCCGCTTCACATCGTTTGAGACGGCTTATGCGCGCAATTCGGATGGCGCCGCCAGCGGCATGGAAGACCTGGGCGCGCGCATCGAACAGATCATTGGCGCGGTGAACCGGCTGCCGCAATCACTTGCCCTGGACAAGCTTGAAGAAAAAGTGCGCACCCTTGCCAGCGCACTTGACCATTTTTCGCGCCAGCATGATGCGCCGCCAGCCGGCGCCATTGACCAGATCGAGCAGCGGCTTGACGAGATTTCGCGGGCCATTGTCGCCTCGTCTGTCTCCGTGCAGGCAGTTCAAGGCAATTCCGAGCCATTTGAACGGCTTGAGGCACGGATCGGCAGCCTGGCGAGCCAGATCGAAGATATGGCATCGCGCGGCGATGGCGACCTGTCTGAAAGCTTGCAGATTTTGGCCGCCCGGATCGAAGATGTTTCGCAGCGCGCCGCATCACCAAACAAGGCAATTGAGGCGCTCGCAGGCCAGATCAGCGTGCTTTCTGGAAAGATGTCAGACGACGGTGATAACAGCCGCGCCGCTGATGATTTCAGCGCCCGGTTTGAGGACTTGTCGCTGATGCTGCAGCGCCAGCAGCAATCTGCTGCCCAGCAAAACGACAATCTTGTCCATGCGCTTGGCCAACGTATTGAGGAAATTGCCCTGCGGATCGATACCGATTCCCGCCGTGAACCATCCGGCTCGCTCGGCATGCAGGAAACCATCGACGCACGGTTCAACGACCTCACCGAACGGTTGGACGAGCTTGGCCGCGGCCTTGCCTCGCCGGCTACCCTGCACAGCCTGGAATCCCGCCTTGATGATATTTATGGGCGGATTGAACAGTCACGCCCCGAAGTGCAATCCATTGATCCCGCCATGCTGGATGGACTTGAAGCGCAGGTCGCAAGACTTGCCGCGCAGTTGTCCGGCTCGGCAACAGCGGGTGCGGATCCGGCGCTAGAAGCCCGCATTGATACGCTGGAACAGGCGCTTATCGCCAATCGCGACACCATTTTGGACGCGGCGAAACAGGCGGTTGAAGACGCAATCGGCAACATGGCCGGCACGACAGACGCCGCCGCTGTTGCCGGGCTGTCCGACGACCTGAAAATGCTCGACACGCTTGCCCGGCGTTCCGACGAGCGAAACTCCAAGACGTTCGAAGCCATCCATGACACGTTGCTGAAAATCGTTGACCGGCTTGGCGCGATCGAATCTTCGGCGAGTTCCCATGACAGCGAAGCGCAGGTTTTTGGCAGGGGCAAGCAGAAGGCTGCCGCCGACCTGCCGGTGCTGGATGCTCCGGGAATCGATGACGCCGAGTTTGAGCTTCCTGTAGCCCGCAATGCTGGCGGCGCCAAAAGCCGAAGCCCGGCTGAAGCTGCGGCAGCGGCGGCCATGGCGGCCGTTCATGGCAGCGCCGTTGCTGCCCCTGCCCCGCAGAAAGCCGAAAAGCCTTCCATGTTGGGCGGATTGGCCCGTGCACTCGGAAAAGGCCGCAAACCAGCAGCCACAACGGCTCCGGATGTTCATGCAGCCGCCGATATCCATGTGGAAATGAAAGGCGGCGCGGATGAACGGCTCGATCCTGTTTTGGCCAACACGCCGCTTGAACCGGGTTCCGGTGCGCCTGACCTGAGTGCAATCATGAAGCGCGTGCGTGAGGAACGCGGCGGTTCGCAAAGCAACGCAGAGCCGGAATCCGGCAAATCCGATTTTATCGCCGCCGCGCGGCGCGCGGCGCAAGCCGCCGCGGCAGAAGCGGAAACATTGAAGTCTCGCAAGGCAGTCGCAGGCAAAGCCAAGGGCGGTACGCTGACTGACCTTATCAAGGCCAGGCGCAAGCCCATTCTGATGGCAGTTGGCGCAATCCTGATTGCGCTGGCGGGACTGCAACTTGGCAAAGGCCTGATCGGCGGCAACCAGGTTGCCCAGGCAACAAAAGCCCCGGTGAAAACTGCCGCTGCTACTCCGGCGAAGGCTGCTGAACAAAAAGCTGACGCCAGCGCGCAGCCGGCCAAGGCGCCCCTGGCATCGGCAAGCGCCATTGACGCACCCAAGCAGGACGTGCGCATTGTCGATCCCGCCGCCAATGAGGCCAAAGCTGCCGCTGAACCAAAACCGGAACTGGCAAAAACAGCACAGCCGGATCAGGAAATCGTCGCATCGGTACCATCAGCACAGGAATCGGACATTCCATCGACGGCAGGTCCGCTTCCGCTGATTGATGCCGCAAGAGCTGGCGACGCAAAGGCCCTTTTTGAAATTGGCAGCCGATATGCAGACGGACGGAACGGTGCAGCCGATCTTGCCGAAGCGGCAAAATGGTATGAAAAGTCAGCGGATGCCGGTTTTGCTCCGGCCCAGTACCGTATCGGAAACATGCATGAAAAGGGCATCGGCGTTGCCCGCGATCCGGCTAAAGCCAAGACCTGGTACCAAATGGCTGCCGAACAGGGCAATGCCAGCGCCATGCACAATCTCGGCGTTCTGTTCGCCATGGGCCCCGACGGCACATCGGACAATGATTCCGCCGCCCGCTGGTTCATCAAGGCAGCGGAATATGGCGTGAAGGACAGCCAGTTCAATCTCGGCATTCTCGCCGCCAAGGGCGTCGGCGTTCCGCAAAGCCTGGAAGAAAGCTACAAATGGTTCGCACTTGCTGCCAAGACCGGTGACAAGGATGCTGCCGCCAAGCGCGACGAAGTCGCCAATGCCTTGCGTCCGGAACAATTGACCAAGGCGCGCGCGACCACTGAACTTTGGCAGCCCAAAGTGCTCGATCCGGCCGCAAATTCGGTCGAAACGCCGGTAGAATGGGTCGATGTACCGGCCAAAACCGCCAGCATCGACATGAAAAAGGCAGTCAAGAACATCCAGTTCATCCTGAACAAGAACGGCTATGATGCCGGGTCTGCCGATGGCGTGATGGGCGCCAAAACGAAAACGGCAATTGCCGCGTTCCAGAAAGCCAATGGCATGGCGCCGACCGGCGAAGTCGATGAAACGCTGGTGCGCAAACTGCTTGCGCTGAAATAATCCGCAGCAGCCGGATTGGAGTTTGACACCGTGCAGACTCAGGCAGTAATCGGTCAAGCGGTCATGGGCCGCTGACCGTTTGCTGCCAACCTTCGCGGACATTGCGTTGAGCCTTTACCTTCCCATTGCCGAACTGTCGGTCAATCTTTTCGTGATTTTGGCGATGGGTGCGGCTGTGGGCTTTCTGTCGGGCCTGTTCGGCGTTGGCGGCGGCTTCCTGATCACGCCGCTGTTGATTTTCTATAACATTCCGCCTGCAGTGGCCGTCGCCACCGGCGCAAACCAGGTTATCGCTTCCTCTGTTTCGGGCACATTGGCGCATCTCAAACGCGGCACGCTTGACCTGAAGCTCGGCACGGCGCTGCTTCTGAGCGGACTGGTTGGCTCGACGGCCGGCATTTATGTGTTCGTGCTTTTACGCAAGCTCGGCCAGCTCGATCTGATTGTTTCGCTGCTTTATGTCAGCCTCCTCGGCACTGTCGGCTCGATGATGCTGATGGAAAGCCTCAACGCCATGCGCAAATCCAAGGGCGGGGCAGCTGCCACGCGCAAATCCGGCCAGCACAACTGGATCCACCGGATGCCGTTCAAGGTGCGGTTCCGCACGTCCAAAATCTATGTGAGCATCATTCCGGTAGTTGGGCTCGGTGCGGCAATCGGTTTTCTATCGTCCATCATGGGCGTTGGCGGCGGCTTCATCATGGTTCCAGCGCTGATTTATCTGCTGAAAGTGCCAACCAATGTCGTGATCGGCACTTCGTTGTTCCAGATCATCTTCGTTTCGGCGTACACGACAATCGTCCATGCAACGGCCAATCATTCCGTCGACGTGATACTGGCTTTCCTGTTGATGACGGGAGGCGTGGTCGGCGCCCAATATGGCGCCGTGCTCGGCCAGAAGCTGCGCGGCGAACAATTGCGGGCGCTTCTGGCGCTGCTGGTTCTGGCGGTTGCGATCCGGCTGGCGTTCGACTTGTTCGTCACCCCGCAAAGCCTCTATTCGCTTCGCCAGATCGGGGCAGCGTGATGCGGCGCGCCATTGCCACCATTTTTGCAAGCGCCATCCTGGCAATTCCATGTGCCGCGCAAGTGGCGATTCCGGAAGCAACCGGGCCAGTCAAAAATGCGGAAACGATCCAGATCGGGCTTTCGGCCGAAACCATTTCAATAACGCCGTATTTTTCTGGCGCCGACCTGACGATTTTTGGATCGGTGGACAATATTGACCTGGAATCGGCCCGCCAAAATCGCCATGACGTCATTGTCGTGCTCGAAGGTCCGTCGCGGCCCGTGCTGGTACAACGCAAGGACCGGATCATGGGAATCTGGGTGAACTCAGATTCACTGGCATTTGACGATGTGCCGGTTTCCTATTCCTTTGCGACCACCCGGCCGCCGCAAGACATCACCGACGCCGCCTCGTTCAAGCAATTGTCGCTTGGTCCGCAGAACATTTTTCTGACTCCCCGGAATCCGGGCGAATCCAAATCCGACATCGCAGAGTTCACGGCGGCCTTGCGCGAACGGAAAGCTGCCGCCGAACTGTTCACCGAGCGCGTCGGCGGCGTTCAATTCCTGTCGCAAAGCCTTTTCCGCGCCACGGTGTTTCTGCCGGCCAACGCGCCCATCGGCACCCACAAAGCTCGCGCTTTCCTGTTCCTGAATGGCAAATTCACCGATGAAACAACAGCTTCGCTAACCATTGCGAAATCAGGATTTGAACAGGGAATTTACCGTTTTGCCCAGGAATACAGCCTGATTTACGGCATCGGAGCGGTTGCGCTTGCCCTGCTGACAGGCTGGCTTGGACGCAAACTGCTCCATCGCGACTGACGTTCAATCAGCGCGCAGTTTTTTTGAAGACACCGGGATCACGCTATCCCTGCCAAGCATCCAGGCCGTGAATTCATTCCCTTCAAACAGGCTGGCATAGGCGCGGTCCAGAACGTTCAAACCTCCGGTGAACGCCCCGAAAGCCGGCATGACGAGATTGATGCCATTGGTGGCGAAACACGGCTTTCGCAGCGTGCTGCCACGAACCGAAACACGGGCCGCAGGATGCAAATGGCCGCAAATCTGGCCGCAATGTTGCGGGATATTTCCCAGCGAGACCGGTTCGTGGCGCAAGACAAGAGCTGCAATCGCAATTTCCGTTGCGGCTGCGCCAGCAAGGCCTGCGGGCGGCAATGGATCGTGATTGCCGGAAATCCAGATCCAGTCGCGGCCGCTCGCCAACGCGCCAATCCGCCTGACGCAGCTTTCGGGCAGCCGCCCGGCACCCTCGGCATCGTGAAAACTGTCACCCAATGCGATCACGACGCGCGGCTTGTAGAATTGCACCGCCAATTCCAGCTGCGTAAGGGTTGCCGCGCTGTCATAAGGCGGCAGGAACACCTGCCGCCTGGCGAATGACGACCCCTTCTCGAGATGCAAGTCGGCGACAAGAAGCAGGCGTTCATCCGGAAGGTAAGCAACACCTGACGGATCAAGGACAATTGCCGAGCCGGAGACGCATGCAGCGGCTTCCCGGTTCGTTCGGTTTTGCATGGCCAAGCTCACAGGCGTGACGCCTCCCGCACCAGATCATCTGCAGCTTCGCGCAACAGCGAATCACGGCCCTCACCGTGCACCGGTTCGCGGCCGATCTCCAGCATGACCGGTACGGCCAGCGGTGATATCCGTTCGAGCGGCTTATGCAGGATGTTGCCTTTGATGCGCGCCAAAAGATCGCCCAGCCGCCGGACGTCGAGCAGGCCCGACGCAGCATCGGCGCGTGTGGCCTTCAACAGGATATGATCCGGCTCATGGGCACGCAGAACATCATAGATGAGATCGGAGGAGACATTGACCTGCCGGCCGGATTTTTCCTGGCCCGGGAATTTGCGCTCGAGCAGGCCGGAGATCACCGCACAGTTCCGGAAAGTCCGCTTCAGCATCCAACTTTCATCCAGCCATGCCTCCAAGTCATCACCGAGCATGTCCTCGTCAAACAGCGCGCCAAGCTGCATCTCCCCCGTTCGGATCATGCCGGCAAGATCGCGAAGTCCCCACACCGCCAGTGAATAGTCGGTGGCGACAAATCCCATCGGGCGGGCGCCGGCCCGCTCCAGCCTGCGCGTCAGCAACATGCCCAAGGTCTGGTGGGCGAGCCGCCCTTCAAACGGATAGGCGACCAAGTAGAACCGCTCGGCGCGCGGAAATGTCTCGACAAGCATTTGCCCCGGTTGCGGCAGGCAAGACAAATCGCGCTGCAGCCGCAACCAGTCCGAAACCTGATCGGGAAGGTTCTGCCAACGATCCGGATCGGCGAGCATGGCGCGCACTTCCGCTGCAAGATAAGTGGAAAGCGGGAATTTGCCTCCGGCATATGACGGCACCATCACATCATTGCCGGAGCCATTTGAAACGAAGCATTCGTTCTCGCGGATGCCTTCAAAGCGCAGGACGCGGCCGGAAAACAGGAAGGTGTCGCCCTGTTTCAGTGTTTCGACAAAGTATTCCTCGACCTTGCCGAGCACCGGACCGCCGCCTGCTGCGGCACCGCGACCGGAACGGACGAACCTGACATTCAGCATGGGCGCTTCAATGATGGTGCCAACATTGAGCCGGTATTGCTGGGCGACGCGCGGATTGGCGATGCGCCAGAGGCCATCGGACCTCCGCCTGATCTTGGCATAGGCCTCATAAGCCTTGAGCGCATAACCGCCGGTCGCCACGAAATCGACGATCCGCCCAAAATCATGCTGCGACAAGGCAGTGAAGGGCGCGGCCGTGCGGATTTCGGCATAGAGCGCAGTGTCGTCAAACGGCGCGTGGCAGGCGCAGCCGAGAACATGCTGGGCGAGGACATCCAATGCGCCTTCGCCAACAGGCGGCGAATCTTGTGCACCAAGATAGTTGGCCTCAAGTGCCGCGCGGCATTCCAGCACTTCAAAACGGTTGGCCGGCACCAGTATGGCGCGGCTGGCTTCATCAAGGCGATGATTGGCCCGGCCGATGCGCTGCGCCAGCCGGCTGGCGCCTTTTGGTGCGCCGACATGGATGACCAGATCGACATTGCCCCAGTCGATGCCGAGATCCAGCGTTGACGTCGCCACCACCGCCCGCAACGCATCAGCCTGCATGGCGGCCTCTACCCGGCGCCGCTGGCCGACATCCAGCGAGCCGTGATGAAGGGCGATGGGCAGGGATTCGTCATTGGCCTCCCAGAGCAATTGAAACAACAATTCAGCCTGGCTGCGGGTATTGACGAAGAGCAGGGTTGTCTTGTGTTCCTTCACGGCCTTGTAGATGTCGGCCACTGCGTAGCGCGCCGAATGCCCGGCCCAGGGAACACGCTCGCCGGAATCCAGAATGGTGATGTTCGGCTTGGCCCCGCCGGAGACTTCAACCACGTCAGCCATTGCGCCCGGATGTTCCTGCGAGACCAGCCATCGGCGCAAATCAGCTGGTACCGCGACAGTGGCGGAAAGACCAATCGTGTGAAGGTCGGGCGAGAACCGCCGCAGGCGCGCCAGGCCCAGCGCCAGCAAGTGGCCCCGTTTGGATGTGACGAGCGAATGCAGTTCATCAAAAATCACGAAACGCAAACTGCGGAAGAACCTGCCGGCTTCCGGCGATGCGATCAGCAGGGCGAGCTGTTCCGGCGTGGTCAGCAATATATCCGGCGGGTTCAATTTTTGGCGCTGGCGCTTGTGTAGCGGCGTATCGCCGGTGCGCGTTTCCAGCGTGACGGCGAGACCGAGTTCGCGAACAGGCACAGCCAAATTACGCTCGATATCCACGGCAAGCGCCTTTAGCGGTGAGATATAAAGCGTGTGTATGCCCTGGTAAGCCTCGCCCGGGCGTTTTGGTTTTTCCGCCAGATCAATGAGCGACGGAAGGAAACCTGCCAGGGTCTTGCCCGCGCCGGTGGGCGCAATCAGAAGCACCGAGTTTCCCGACTTGACCCGCGCCAAAAGGCCGGTCTGATGGGCACGCGGCTGCCAGCCGCGTTGGGCAAACCAGTCCGCAAAAAGCGGCGGCAGCAATACGCACGAATCGGGCGGTGAAAGGGAGTTTTCTGCGTTCACCTGGAAAACTTATCGCCGCTTTGTTGATCCGCCAAGCAGGCGGATTCAGGCTGCCAGTGCGATAAAAATGATCCCTTCAACCGGAAGGCCCTGGTCATGACGCAAAATTGTTGGCGAAACAGCGGCAACGGAAAATCCGGCTAGGGCCAGCGCGGATTGGACATAAGCTTCGGCGTGACGGTAGCGGCGGGTTTCCTGAAGTTTCCAGCCATCTCCCGCCGCCAGTTTTTCCACAGAGAAGCCGAATATGCCGCCCTGCGGCATCATCCTGCGGACATTGGCAAAGAGCGGCCCAAGATCGCCGAAATAATTGAAAACATCTGCGGCCGTCACCAATTCTGCCGGTTCATCAAGGCGAAGTGCGCCTATATCCGCCTTTTCCAGCCGGTCATAGCATGCCTTGCCGCGCGCCTTGGCCAACATTGCGGTTGAGACGTCATATCCGGAAAGCCGGACAGATCGTGACCGCAGCAATTGCCCCATCAACCCGGTACCGCAGCCCAGATCGGCAGCGTGACCGACCTCGTCCGGCAGGAAAGGGACAAGTTCGGAAAGCAAAGCCGACGGTGTTTGGTAGGCAAGTTTTTCAACCAATGCCGTTTCGAAGTTCCCGGCATATTGGTCAAACAAGGCCTCGACGAATGCCAAAGCCTGACCATTGCTGTCTTCGCCAAGCAATTCGAGCTGTAAAGCGGCGCCGAGAGAATCCGCCGGGTCACGGGCAAGGACCTTGTAAAACACATCGCGGGCCGCGCTGACGTCGCCGTTTGCCGCCAGCATTTCGCCCAATAGGAACCATCCGGCAGTCCATTCCGGCACCAACGTCAAGGCATCGCGCATCAGGTCTGCTGCCGCGGGATTGTCGCCGCTTTCGGCGAGCATGGCCGCATACTCCGCCCGGCGGTCTGCAAGAATGTTTCCGGAAGAGTGATTCATTTTGCTTGTCATAAATTGCAGGGGTGCGCGCGCATCCCGCAGGCCTGGCAGCTATTGTTCCGGCGCGGCGGAAACCCGGACCGCGTGGATATCAACCGGGCGCCCCGCCCCTTCGATGTCGGCAATAATGGCAATTGATCCGGCGGCGCCGGGCTTGACTGCCGGCAGCAACACTTCAAAAAGATAGTCGGCCTTGTCACGGGTGATGTCATAGCGGCGGCGGCCGCAATCACCCAATTCACCGAAATTGCAGGTGACGGCAATTTGCACCGGATTGCCGTCGACTGACCGGGCCACTATGTCAAAGACCGCCTTTTTGCCGGCCATTTGCTCGAGCACGCCCTCGCCGACATCAAACAGTACGGCAGCACCTTCCTTGCCGGAGGAAATCCGCAGGGCTTTGCCGTCACCCGCGCCGGCAACTTCCGCACTGGCGCCGGAGGGTGCGCTGGCTGCTGCCGGATTGTCAGGCGTGAAAATATCCACCCAATCAACAACAGCATCGGCGGCGGGCGCACCTGCTTCGCCGTTTTTGGGTTCAAATTCATCTTCGCCAAGTTTGGCGGGCGGATTGGGAACTGATGTGTCCCGTTCAAGGGCGGACATCAAGATTCCGCTGGTGGCGACCCACCATGCGCCCATGCCGAGAAAAGCAAGAATTGTCGCCCAAACAAAGAACCTTGCATAGGCTCGGCGGCGCGGCCGACGCGCTTCCTGCGCAGCCAAGCGTTCGGGTTGAATGGAGGTATCCGCCTGTGGAGGATTGACCGGATATTCTGCAAGGTCCTGCGGGGCATGTTCAACGGAAGGAGCAGAACGCACTGGGTCTTCGGGGATTGAAATCACCGGTTCGGAGAGCTCTGCGAACCGCCCGACCGCTGGCGCAAACTCTTCCTCGATGACGCCGATCGCGGCGGCGAGAGAGGACAGGCGCGCGGCGCCCACTTCTGCGGCGGGTGCATTCGGGCCAGTCGCCGACTTTTCGAGGGCCGCGCGCGCAGATGCATAGACCCGCTGCCGATAGACCGCGTCTCCGGCATCGCCTTTGGAAAGCGCGTTGCGTATCGCTCTTTCGATTGGATCCACGTGCCTCACCTGCTCCAGTTCGCAGCCCATGGTTACCCGCAGGCGGCAAATCAATCAACAGGGGCAGCAAAACCGCATGTGGATCGTTCAGCCGAATCGGTCGCCCCTGCCTCGCCGGAAATTAAACTAGAACCAAGGCGTCAGCGGATTGCATCGGATCACATTTACGTTTACGCAAACGTCAATACTGGGAGAGTGCCATGACCCTGCCATCCACCTTGAAAGACCGCCTTGCGCTGCCGGTAATCGCCGCACCGCTTTTCATCATTTCACATCCGCCGCTGGTTGTGGCTCAATGCAAGGCGGGCATTGTCGGCTCATTTCCGGCGCTGAATGCCAGGCCGCAGTCCCAGCTTGACGATTGGCTGAGCGAAATCCAGGAAACGCTTGGCTCTCATGATGCCGCTAATCCGGGGCACCCGTCCGCACCATTCGCCGTCAACCAGATTGTCCACAAGACAAATGCCCGGCTGGAGCAAGACCTTGCAACCTGCGTCAAACACAAGGTCCCCTTGGTCATCACGTCGCTGGGAGCAGTCAAGGAAGTCAACGACGCTATCCATTCCTATGGCGGCATTGTGCTGCATGACGTCATCCACGACCGCCACGCCCGCAAAGCCATAGAAAAAGGCGCTGACGGGCTGATTGCCGTGGCGACCGGCGCTGGCGGACATGCCGGCACGCTTTCCCCATTCGCATTGGTGCAGGAAATCCGCCAGTGGTTTGACGGCCCGCTCGCTTTGTCGGGCGCCATCGCCAATGGCGGCGCGATCCTCGCCGCGCAAGCCATGGGCGCCGATCTCGCCTATATCGGCTCACCGTTCATTGCCACTCACGAAGCGCGGGCCGTAGATGCCTACAAGCAGATGATCGTCGAATCCAATGCCGCCGACATCGTCTATTCCAACCTGTTTACCGGCGTTCACGGCAATTACCTGAAAGGCTCGGTGCGCAACGCCGGCATGGATCCTGACAATCTGCCGGTTTCTGACCCATCGGCGATGAATTTCGAAGGCGACAAGACCAAGGCATGGAAAGATATCTGGGGCTGTGGCCAGGGCATTGGCGCGGTCAAAGAGATTTCCGGAGCTGGAGAGCTCGTTTCCCGCCTTGCATCCGAATACCGGGCCGCCAGGCAACATTTGTGCGGATAAAAAGTCGGGGCCAGAATCAAACAGCCGCGCCTTGCGGCGCGGCTGCCTGACGTTTCTGCAGATCAGGCGTTGGCTGCTTCTGCGGCGCGCTTTGTCATGACCCGGATGAGATTGGCGCGGTAGTCGGCCGAGGCATGGATATCGCTCATCAGATTCTTTGATGGTACGGCCATGCCGTGAAGACCGGCGATATCAAGTTTCTTGCCAAGCCCGGCCTCCATCTCCTTGGAGCGGAAGACACCTTCGTCGCCAGCCCCGGTGACCGCCACGCGCGGGCCGTCTTTCTGCAGGGCGACAAAGACGCCAGTCATGGCGTAGCGCGAGGCCGGGTTGGGGAACTTGGAATAACCGGCCTTGGCGGGCGCCGTGAAGCGCACGGCCGTCACCAGCTCGCCGTCTTTCAATGCCGTCTCGAACAGGCCCTTGAAGTATTTTGCGGCCGGGATTTCGCGCTTGTTGGTGACGATGACCGCATCGAGCGCCAGCATGGCGGCCGGATAGTCGGCGGCCGGGTCATTGTTGGCGATGGAGCCGCCAATGGTGCCGCGGTTGCGCACATGCGGATCGCCAATATGGGCGGCCAGATGGCAGATGGACGGGCAAACAGCCTTGAGCTTGTCGTTTCCGGCGACATCGGCATGTGTGGTGGCCGCGCCGATGGTGACCGTCTTGCCCGAGACCTTGACACCCTTCATGTCGGCAATGCGCGAAACATCAATGAGATGGTCGGGCGCTGCCAACCGGGTTTTCATGGCCGGAATGAGCGTGTGTCCGCCGGAGAGGTATTTGCCGTCTGGATTGGCCTTGGCAAGCTTGGCGGCTTCAGCCACGGAGCCTGCGCGATGGTAGGTGGTGGAATGCATTTGGGTTTCCTCCGAATTCTGTTTCACTGTCCGGCCGGCGGAAGAACCGCCGGCCCTGTGGAAAGTCCAGGCTGCGCCTTATTTCTGTAGCGCTGCCCAAACTTTCTGCGGCGTGGCCGGCATTGACAGGTTGTTGTTGCCGATGGCGTCAGTGATGGCGTTGATGACCGCAGGCGGCGAGCCGATTGCGCCTGCTTCACCGCAGCCCTTGATGCCAAGCGGGTTGCCCGGGCAAGGCGTGACCTGGTGCGATACCTGGAAGGACGGCAGGTCATCAGCGCGCGGCATGCAGTAATCCATGTAGCTCGCGGTCAGAAGCTGGCCGGACGCATCATAGTGAGCCCCTTCCAGCAAAGCCTGACCAATGCCTTGGCCGATGCCGCCATGCACCTGGCCTTCAACAATCATCGGATTGATGATGTTGCCAAAATCATCGGCGGCAACAAACTGGATGATCGTGGTCTTGCCGGTTTCCGGATCCACCTCGGCTTCGCAGATGTAGCAGCCTGCCGGGAAGGTGAAGTTTGACGGATCGTAAAACGCGCCCTCTTTCAAGCCCGGCTCCATGCCGGACGGCAGATTGTGGGCGGTATAGGCGGCCAGCGCCATCTGGAACCACGGCACTTTCTTGTCCGTCCCTGCCACTTTCAACTCGCCGTTTTCGATGACGATGTCGCCTTCATCGGCTTCCATCAAATGGGCGGCAATCTTCTTGGCCTTGGCTTCGACCTTGTCGAGCGCCTTGACGATGGCCGACATGCCGACCGCGCCCGAGCGAGAGCCATAGGTGCCCATGCCCATCTGCACCTTGTCGGTGTCACCGTGCACGATGTTCACATTGGCGCCCGGAATGCCGAACCGGTCGGACACCAACTGGGCAAATGTCGTCTCATGGCCCTGGCCATGGCTGTGCGAGCCGGTCAGGACTTCGACCGTGCCGACCGCATTGACGCGGACTTCGGCCGATTCCCAAAGCCCGACGCCTGCACCCAGCGAGCCGACGGCTGCCGAGGGCGCAATGCCGCAAGCTTCAATATAGCAGCTCATGCCGATGCCGCGCAGCTTGCCGTCCTTCTTCGCCTTGGTCCGGCGCTTCTCAAAACCGGCATAGTCAGCGGCCTTCATGGCGGCGTCAAGCGAAGCGCCATAGTCACCGGCATCATAGGCCATGATGACCGGCGTCTGGTGCGGGAATTGCGTGACAAAGTTCTTGCGGCGCAATTCGGCCGGGCTGACGCCAAACTGCCGCGCCGCCGTCTCCATCAGACGCTCCATCACATAGGTCGCCTCGGGGCGGCCGGCGCCGCGATAGGCGTCGACCGGCGCGGTATTGGTGTAAACCGTGCGCACATTGGCGTGGATGGCCGGAATGTTGTACTGGCCCGACAGCAGCGTTGCGTAGAGATAGGTAGGCGTCGCCGACGAGAACAGCGACATGTAAGCGCCCAGATTGGCAATCGTATCCACCTTCAGGCCGATGATGTGATGGTCCTTGTCGAAGGCCATTTCGGCATGGGTGACGTGGTCGCGGCCGTGCGCGTCGGTCAGGAAGCTTTCGGTACGGTCGGCCACCCATTTGACCGGCACGCCGGATTTCTTGGAGGCCCACAGGCAGATGATTTCTTCCGGATAGATGTAGATCTTCGAGCCGAAGCCGCCGCCGACATCTGGCGCGATGACGCGCAGCTTGTTTTCAGGCGCCACATTGTAGAAGGCGCTCATCACCAGCCGCGCCACATGCGGGTTCTGCGAAGTCGTCCAGCAGGTGTAATGGTCTTCGGCCTTGTCATAGACGCCGAGCGTGGCGCGCGGCTCCATGGCATTTGGCACCAGCCGGTTGTTGACGATATCAAGCTTGACGACATGGGCGGCCTTCTTGAGCGCTGCATCCGTCGCCTTGGCGTCGCCGATCTCCCAGTCGAAAATCAGGTTGCCAGGAGCTTCGGGATGGATTTGCGGCGCACCAGGCTTCAGCGCGGCCACGGCCTCGGTCACCGCCTTCTTTTCCTTGTAGGTCACTTCAACTGCATCGGCGGCGTCGCGGGCCTGCCCCTTCGAATCGGCAATGACGATGGCGACCGCATCACCGACATAGCGCACGGTTGAGGTGGCCATCGGCTCCCAGGCGCCCATTTTCATCGGCGAGCCATCCTTGGAATGGATCATCCAGCCGCAGATGAGATTGCCGATGCCGTCGGC
The DNA here is from genome assembly GCA_049289995.1 of Rhizobiaceae bacterium. GTDB lineage: Bacteria > Pseudomonadota > Alphaproteobacteria > Rhizobiales > Rhizobiaceae > JBATMU01. The sequence continues at coordinate 29,787 of JBATMU010000419.1, forward strand.
CTTCAATTGCTTGCCGGTCAACACGGCAATGACGCCCGGCATGGCCGCGGCAGCCTTGATGTCGATCTTCTTGATGTCGGCATGCGCGTGCGGGCTGCGCACAAAGGCGGCATGCTTCATGCCGGGGGCCACCATGTCATCGGTATAGCGGCCGGCGCCGGTGATGAAGCGCTTGTCTTCCTTGCGCACGACCCGTGCGCCAATTCCTTCGAGACCCATGATCTTCTCCTCCAGAGAATGAATAGCGGATTGGGAACTGCAGACGGGCCTTGAAGCTATGCGAACCTCGCCAGCCGCCCTGCCCGGTCAGCGGCTCACGCTGCTTTCTTGCCCTTGCCGCCCTTGGCGGATTTGGCCATGGCATTGGACGCCGCCAGCACCGCCTTGACGATGTTGTGATAGCCTGTGCAGCGGCAGATATTGCCTTCGAGCCCCGCCCGTACACCTGCCTCATCCAGATTGCCCGGGCCATGCCGGTTGATGAGATCGGTCGCCGCCATGATCATGCCCGGCGTACAGAAACCGCATTGCAGGCCGTGATGCTCACGGAATGCCGCCTGAACCGGGTGAAGTTCGGCCTCGCCGGCCAGCCCTTCAATTGTCAGCACCTCGGAGCCTGACGCCTGGGCCGCCAGGATGGTGCAGGATTTCACCGCCTTGCCGTCCACATGCACCACGCAGGCGCCGCATTGCGACGTATCACAGCCGACATGCGTGCCGGTCAGCCCGGCATGTTCGCGCAAGAAGTGGACCAGCAATGTGCGGTCCTCGACCGTTCCCGAAATCTTGCGGCCGTTTACAACCAGTTCAACCAACGCCATCAGTTCCTCCCTGGGCATGCGACGAGGCATTTCTCCCTGCCTTCAATCGCCAAGACTATGCATGAAAATCGAAGAGTCCATGCCAAAAGAAGGTCGTTTGGAAAAATTGTCACAAGGATAGGTGTCGGGCGCGGAGGTTGAAGCCCGCAGAAAGGCAACAGCGAATGGCGCTTGAAATCCGGGCGGGTTGAAGCTATCACCCGCCAGTCCGAGCCATCGGCATGCCGCTTTAGCTCAGTTGGTAGAGCACATCATTCGTAATGATGGGGTCAGGTGTTCGAGTCACCTA
>JBATMU010000420.1:0-9861 GCA_049289995.1 Rhizobiaceae bacterium
TAGTCGGACATCTGTTCGGCCACCTGCAGGGCGACGTTTTCCTGCGCTTCGGAAGTCGAGGCGCCCAGATGCGGCGTGCAGACAACCTGCGGGAAGTCAAACAGCGGGTTCTCGCTGGCCGGTTCCGTCTCGAACACGTCAATGCCCGCGCCCGCCACCTTGCCGCTCTTCAGCGCCTCGACCAGATCGGCCTCGACCACCAGCCCGCCGCGCGCGCAGTTGATGATGCGCACGCCCTTTTTCATCTGGGCGAAGGCGCTCGCATTGATGATGCCGCGCGTCTTGTCGGTCATCGGCGTGTGCAGCGTGATGAAGTCAGAGCGGCGGAACAATTCGTCTAGCTCCACCTTTTCCACGCCAAGCTCTTCGGCGCGGTTGGCCGACAGGAACGGGTCAAACGCAATGACATGCATTTTCAGGCCGACGCCGCGCGTCGCCACGATGGACCCAATGTTTCCGCAGCCGATGACGCCCAGCGTCTTGCCGGTGATCTCGACACCCATGAAGCGGTTCTTTTCCCACTTGCCTGCCTTGGTCGAGCGATCGGCCTCCGGCAGGTCGCGCGCCACGGCAAACATAAGCGCCACCGCGTGCTCGGCTGTGGTGATGGAATTGCCGAACGGCGTGTTCATGACAATGATGCCGCGCCGCGAGGCAGCCGGAATATCGACATTGTCGACGCCGATGCCGGCCCGGCCGATCACCTTCAGATTGGTGGCGGCGGCAATGAGCTTTTCGGTGACCTTGGTGGCCGAACGGATGGCGAGGCCATCATACTGGCCGATGACTTCAAGCAGCTTGTCCTTGTCCTTGCCCAGATCAGGCAGATAGTCGACCTCGACGCCGCGGTCCTTGAAAATCTGGACGGCGGTGGTGGAAAGCTTGTCGGAAACGAGAACGCGTGGCGCCATTTTGGGTTTCTCCGGTTTGGAAATTGCTGTGCCCTCTCACCCGGCTTCGCTTCGCTCGCCACCCTCTCCCTATTGGGGAGAGGAGGCCGGCGGCGCTGTCTTTTCCCCAGCGGGGAGAAGGTGGCCCGCAGGGCCGGATGAGGGGGAATTCAGTTCAAGCCGCTTTCAGTGCGGCCTTTTGCATTTCAAACGCCCAGTCGAGCCAGTGGGTCAACGTCGCGACATCGGCGGTTTCCACCGTCGCCCCGCACCAGATGCGCAGGCCCGCAGGGGCATCGCGATAGGCGCCGATGTCATAGGCGGCGCCTTCTTTTTCGAGCAGCGAGACCAGGCCCTTGGCGAAAGCCGCCTGGCCGTCGGCATCGAGCGCTGTCACTTCCGGATCGGTAATGACAAGGCAGACCGAGGTGTTGGAGCGCGTTGCGGGAACCCTTGCCAGATTGCCGATCCAGCCGCGCGTTTGCACAAAACCGTCTAGCGCGGCGAAATTGGCGTCGGCCCGGGCAATCAGCCCGTCCAGCCCGCCAAGCCCTTTGGCCCATTTCAAGGCGTCGATATAGTCCTCCACGCACAGCATGGACGGCGTGTTGATGGTCTCGCCTTTGAAAATGCCTTCGATCAGCTTGCCGCCCGAGGTCAGGCGGAAAATCTTCGGCAACGGCCAGGCCGGCTTGTAGCTCTCCAGCCGTTCGACAGCGCGCGGGCTCAGGATGATGACGCCATGGCCGCCTTCGCCGCCCAGCGCCTTTTGCCAGGAGAAGGTCACCACATCGAGCTTGGCAAAGTCGAGCCTTTGGGCAAACGCCGCCGAGGTCGCATCGCAGATTGTCAGGCCCTTGCGCTCCGCAGCGATGAAATCGCCGTTCGGCACGCGCACGCCCGAGGTCGTGCCGTTCCAGGTGAACACCACGTCGCGGTCGAAATCGATTGCTGAAAGATCAGGAAGTTCGCCATAGGGTGCAGTGAACTTGCGCACATCAGCCAGCTTGAGCTGTTTGACCACATCGGTGATCCAGCCCTCGCCGAAGCTTTCCCAGGCAACCATGTCAACGCCGCGCTCGCCCAGCAGCGACCACAGCGCCATCTCGACCGCACCGGTATCGGAAGCGGGTACAATGCCGATGCGGTAATCGGCGGGAACCTGCAGAACCTCGCGGGTCAGGTCGATCGCCTGTTCAAGCCGGCTCTTGCCGATCTTGGCGCGATGCGAACGGCCGAGCGGCGCATCAGCAAGCGCTTGCGGCGTCCAGCCCGGACGTTTTGCACAAGGACCTGAGGAAAAATTGGGGGATGCCGGGCGCGAAGCCGGTTTCTGGCGTGTCGTCATGATCCTATCCTTTCAGATAGCAAGCCCCTCGTTGGGGAGGGGTGGCCCGCTGCGGCAGATACTGGCAAGGCCGCCGGGCGTCAAGACGGTTTCGCAACTGAAATGCAAAATGTCGTTTCCGGAATACAAATCAATACGGCGGGGTCTCCCCCGCCGCTGCCTCGTACCGGAAAAAGTTCAGCTCTCACCACAATTCATAGCGCAGGCCGACCTTGAATTCATGCTGGCTGAAGCCGCTGTCCGTGCCCTGCACGCCCGATGCGCCGGCCGCAACCGAAGCGGCGTCAAACTGGAACATGTTGCCGCCGGATACACGGCGATATTTGTAGCCGAAATCGAGTTTGGTGTTCTTGGTCATGTCATAGGACATGCCGGCCATCAGCGCCCAGGTGAAGCGCCATGAGGCATTGCCGTCATGCGCTGTCGTGGCAATCAGCCCGGCCGGGCAGACCACGCCGCCATCCACGCAGAAGGTCGAATTGGTCAGGCTGTTCCAGCGCAGATAGGTCAGGCCGGCGCCAGCGCCGACATAGGGCGTGAAGCCGGAAATGGTGCCGAGATCGGCATAGGCGTTGACCATGGCGGCGCCGCCGACAAAGGACGACGCATCTTCCGAGCGGCAGGTCGTGCCGACATAGGGCGCGGTCGGCAGGCAGGGCGTTGCGCTTGTGGTCGTGCCCGCAAAGCGTCCGTTGATGCGCTCGCCGGTGAAGTCGGCCCGCAGATAGTCTGTGAAACGGTAGCCGAAGCCGACGCCGTAGTTCAGCCCCGTCGAAATGCGCGCCGTGTCAAACACCGCCGCGCCATAGGTGTTGGGCGCCGTGAAGGTGCGGTAGCTGACCGTTCCGGTTGAAACGGAAACCGCATAGCCGACATCGCCGCGCAGATACCAGCCATTGCCGATTTCCACCGGCTGGTATTCCGGCGCCTGGTCGACGACGATCGGCGGATCATAATCTGCCGCCAAGGCAGGCGTTGCCGCGAAAAGCGCGGCAGCGCCGAGGAAAATACGCTTGAACTGGGTCATGATCCTGGCTCCGGTTTGCGGCCAGGAAGAGTGACCTGCCGCTTTCATGAGCCAGTGTTAACCATAAGCGTTAAGTGCCGGTTAAGCATGAAACAAATTCGCTGCCCGGCGCAAAATAAAAACGCCGGGCTTTTGGCCCGGCGCTTCGTGTTGCCTGAAATGGCAGTTTCACTGCTTGTAGATCGGCTCCGGCACATAGGGCTCGGGCTGATGATAGCTCGCCCCGCCCAGCTTGTAGCGCAGGCCGACCTTGACGGTGTGGGTGTTGAAGCCGCGGTCATAACCCTGGGTACCGTTGGCAGCCGTGGTGTATTTGAACATCTTGCCGCCCTCGATGCGCTTGAAGCGGTAGCCGACATCCAGCTTGAGGTGCTTGGACAGGTCATAGGACGCGCCGGCCATCAAGGCCCAGGCAAAACGGAAACCGGCCTCGCCCTGATGCGTCTCGGTATAGCTGCCGCCGGCCGTTGTGCCGGTGTAACCGGGCAGGCCGGTGTTGCAAGGCGAATTGATGACATCGGGCGTCGCGCAGGTCGCCGCATTGGTCATGTCGTTCCATTTGACATAGGCGCCGCCAATGCCCGCGCCGATATAGGGCGTGAAGCCATGGTAATTGCCGAGATCGGCATAGGCGTTGGCCATCAGCTCAAACACGGTGTAGTTGGCCGTATCGACCGAGGTGCACGAGCCGGGCAACGGGGTTGCGCCATTGGTGCAATCGCCGCTGGTCGAGCCGGTGAAGCGGCCGCCGAATTCAAAATCGCCGGTCAGGTCAGCACGCAGATGCTTGCTGATCTGGTAGCCGATGCCGCCGCCTGCCGAAAACAGGCCCGACGAGCGCGCCGAGGTGAAGGTGCTGAGCGAACCGGTCGTGTGGTAGTCCACGCCGCGAGACTGCGCCCACATGTAGTCCACGTCGCCGCGGATGTACCAGCCGCCGGTTTCGACCACTTCGGGCACAACGACCGGCGGCGCTTCATAAACCGGCGGCTCGGTGAGATCGGCGGCAGCGGCCGGGGCGATGGCGGCTGACGCCAGAAGAACGGCGGAAAAAATGCGGTGGGTCAGTGAAGCCATTGTCGTAACCTCTTGCGGCGGAGGAATTGCCTGCGCCGGACTCGTTGAACTCACCATGGATAATGAAGGGCAAAGGTTAAGACCCGCTTAACCGTGTTGATTCACCACGTTTGCTTGCCGAAATGGGCAACGCGGCAACAAAAAACCCGCGCTGCCGGCGCGGGTTTTGCAGGCTGAAATTGGGTGGGTTCAAGCGGCGTCGCGGGTCGCAGCGATCACGTCAACAAGCCCGTTGACCACCGATTCCACCAGCGACTTGTCGTCGCCTTCGGCCATCACGCGGATCAGCGGTTCGGTTCCGGATGGCCGGATAACCAGACGGCCGGAACCATTGAGCGCCGCTTCCGCCGCAGCAATCGCTTTCTTGACAGGCGAGGTTTCCAGCGGTTTGCCGCCGCTGAAGCGTACATTTTTCAGCAATTGCGGCACCGGCTCGAATTTCGCGCAGACTTCGCTGGCCGGCTTGTCCGCTTTCTTGATGCAGGAGAGAACCTGCAAGGCAGCAACAAGGCCGTCGCCCGTGGTCGAAAAATCCGACAGCACGATGTGCCCCGACTGCTCGCCGCCAAGATTGAAGCCATGCTCGCGCATGTGTTCGACGACGTAGCGGTCGCCGACCTGGGTGCGCGCCAGGGTCAGGCCCTGGCCGGTCAAAAAGCGTTCAAGGCCGAGATTGGACATGACAGTGGCCACCATGCCGCCGCCGATCAGCCGGCCGCGGCTGTTCCAGTCCTCGGCAATCAGCGCCATGATCTGGTCGCCGTCCACCACCGTGCCTGTTTCGTCCACCAGGATCATGCGGTCGGCATCGCCATCGAGCGCAATGCCGATATCGGCGCGCACTTCATGCACCTTTGCCGCCAGCCCGGCAGGATGTGTCGAGCCGCATTCCTTGTTGATGTTCGTGCCGTTCGGCTCGTTGTTGAGCGTGATGACTTCCGCGCCCAATTCCCAAAGTGCGGCAGGCGCAACCTTGTAGCCGGCCCCGTTGGCGCAATCGATGACAATGCGCATGCCCGACAGGGTCATCGAGCGCGGCAGCGTCCGCTTGGCGAATTCGATGTAGCGGTCATGGATGCCGTCAATGCGTTTTGCCCGTCCAAGATCGGCGTCCCCTGCCAGGGCCGGGGTCAAATCGCCATCCAGAAGGTCTTCGATGCGCCGTTCGATGTCATCCGACAGCTTGTATCCGTCCGGTCCGAACAGCTTGATGCCGTTGTCCTGATAGGCATTGTGCGAGGCCGAAATCATCACCCCGATATCGGCCCTGAGCGAGCGCGTCAGCATGGCCACCGCCGGTGTCGGCACCGGCCCGAGCAGGAACACATCCATGCCTGCTGCGCAGAAACCTGCAACCATGGCGTTTTCGATCATGTAGCTGGAAAGCCGCGTATCCTTGCCGATGACCACCCGATGGCGGTGATTGCCGCGCTGGAAGGTCATTCCGGCCGCCATGCCCACTTTCATGGCGACCTCTGCGGTCATCGGATGAACATTGGCTCTGCCGCGAATGCCGTCCGTGCCGAAATAGCGTTTGCCCATAAAAACCGCTCCAAATCGTCCCCGATCTTCCTTACGCCCAATCCGGCGGAAAGGAAGAAGATCGCCATCACTAAATATGGAAAATTGTAACGAACTCTTGCGTTGACACCACCGGGAGTTGTATTTATCAGCTTTGGTTAGCGAAGTCCTGCGATCCATTCGCTTAAAAGGGCCACCGCATCCGGGTCAGCCCGGCTGCGGCCAAGTTCCGGCATCATCACACCTGGTTCGATGCTCGCAGCCCGATGGACAAGAATGGAGTGAGCGGGGTCGCCGGGCACGATGTCAAACGCCAGATCACCCGATCCGCGCCCGGCGGCGACCGGCCGCTTGCCGATGCCGAGCGCGACCGGGTCGGTCTCGCCATGGTTCAGGAACAGGCCTGTATTGGACGCAGGGCCGTCGCGCCGATGGCAATGGGCGCAATTTACATCGAGCCAGGCGCGGGCGCGGGCCTCAACCGGCGCCGACGCATCACGCCAATCCGCAGCCCGTTCGGCGGCTTCAGGTTCCGGCGCGCCAGCCAGAATGCCCGCCTTGGCCCATGCGGCAAGCTGGTTCCCGTTGCCGGCAGCATAGGCAAAGTCGTGGTTGAGATTGCGCGCCTTCGGACCGATCGGCGTGACCGTGCCCGCCACTTCATGGCAACCCTTGCACTGGTTCTTGTTGGGCACCGAATAGGTGAAAGACACCGCTGCGCCATCCGCCGCGGTGAAGGAAACCGGGATTTTCGCCCCGGCAATCTTCAGCGCCGCATCGCTTTGTGCGTCGTTCCAGACATAGGCCAAGGCCAGCCAGCCATCGGCCTGCCGGATCAGAATCCTCGTCTCCACCCGCCGGATCGCCTCGCCCGGTTTGCGCATGTCGGCGGCGAATGAAAATGTCTTGATGAGCGCGCTGCCAACGGGAAATTCAAAGGCTTCGCTTGCCGAATATTGCGCGCTCTTGCCCGCCGGCACGTAAACGAAGCGATTCTTCAGCGCACCGTCCGAAAAAAGCGGCGTTGCCAGATCATAGGGCAGGACCCCGTCTGCCGCTTTCTGCCCTGGCAGGTCGTCAAAGAAGCCGAACTCCGAAAGCAGGGCCGGCGGCTTTGCAGCGGCAAGCGCCGCATCATTGGCGGCCGGCGCGCCGCCCGCCGCAAGTACAACAAAAAGCACCGCCAGCGCGGCCTGGCCAAGCCGGAAACGCATCAATCAGGCCCCGCCGTCCTGCGGCAGCTTGACGGGTTCAGGCTCGGGCAACGCGCCTTTATAGGCCTCGATCCGCCGGTCCGGCGCGGTCTTCCACGGAAACAGGAAATTGGCGATCATTTTCAGATTGGCGAACCGCGTCCCGCCCGGCTCTTCCAGATAGATGCGGTCCTCTGCCGACGTCCATGTCAGCCACTCGCCAAGCGGAGTCACCCCGTCCCAGACCACATCCGGCATCGGTACGCCAGCCACGCCGGCGAAGATCAACCCGACTTCGCCTTCCGGCTGGCCGCCGCCGTCGCCATAGGCATTGCCATGCAGATAGATGCCGCGCGGCGAGGGCATGTAGGTCTTGTCTTCATAGGGTTCGGGATAGGTGATGATGCCGACATGCATGGTGCCATTGTTGGCGAACGTGTTGTCGAACACATGCACATTGCGGTTGGCCATCACCAACACGCCCAGCCCTTTTGGCACCAGCCCGACAATATTGCCCTTCGGCGCAAAATTCGGCGTGTCATTGTCGCCGATAACATTGCCGAACACGCGGATGTCATGGCCGCCCATCTGCGGCAGGTTTGGCAGGTCAAACACCAGAATGCCGCCGGTATTGTGCCGCGCCGTATTGCCGGTCACATCGGCCCTGTAGGAATTTTCGATCTCGATGCCGGCCACATTGTATTCGGCAATGTTGTTGCGCACGATGATGTTGTCGCTCTGCCCGACATAAATGCCCGCATCCGATGCGCCGCGCACCGTCACGCCCTCGATCAGCACGTTTTTCGACGACACCGGATAGACGCCATAGGCGCCATTGCTTTCCTTCGGCCCGCCGGTCCATTCCACGCGCAGATTGCGGAAGGTGATCTGATCGCTGCCCTTGGCCTTGATGCCGTCGCCCTTGGTGTTCTCGACTGCGAAATCCTCGAGCACCACCTGATCGGAGGTGACCAGCATGCCTTCCCCGGAACCGGTCTGGCCGGTGAACGACAAAATGGTCTTGGCCGCCCCCGCCCCTTTGACCCGCACCTTGTCGGCATCGAGCGACAGCCCGTCGGTCAGCTCGAACCGGCCTTCGCCGAGCAGCACCATATCGCCCGGCTGGGCGGAGATCAGCGCTTCAACCAGCTTTTCCTGGCCGTCAGCCGGATTGACCGTGATCTCAGCGGCTTCGGCAGCGGCCGCCATGATCAAAATTGACAAAGTGGGCAATAGACGTCGCATGAAAGTCTCCCTCGCGGTTGCGTCCATCCTGCGCGGCCCGGCGGGAGCCGTCAATCGGAGCGCCCATCTTCACTGATCACCCGCCAGCCGGAATTCAGCCTGCTCAGGCCAAGTGTGACCAAAGTTTTGCCGCTGACCGCAGCACCGCCGTCTTTTGGCCAATAGCTGTAGGTGAGGCTGAATTCTGCCTTTGCCGCCTGCCCGCCGGGAATGGCTGTAACCGCAATCCTGCCCGGCTCGAGATGCCAGCGTTCCCATTGCGAAAACCATTGGACCTTGGCGCTCGTCAAATCGGCCAGCGTCATAGGCACGCCATAGGAAACCACCCTTTCCCCGAACAGCACGCCCAGGCTTGCGCCGAGGTTTGCTGGTTCAGGCTTGAGATAACGATCCCGAATCAAAGCTTCGATCTCAGCCCTGGCAGCTTCGTCAACGCCTTGCTCGGCGATCTGTTGGGGCTTTGCCCCCGATGGCGCAAATTCGAACCGCTCGGTCAGAGAGCCTTGCTCCCAGGGCGTCTGGAAATCGCGCGTTTCCTTGATTACGTCACGCCGCACGGCGATCATCATGTCGGAAATGCTGGCGTCTGGCGTTGCGATATGGCGCAGCAAAGCAGCCGTGAAGGGCGAATTGCGGCCAGAGCCATCCATGGCGACCGCCCCGGGCGCAGTCGAAAATGCGATGAATGAGCCGCGGCTGGAAGCGAACTGCGCCAGTCCCTCGCCCAGGGCGGCAGCGGAGCGCGTCTTGGCAGTCTGGCTGAGGCTGCGGGCAAACGGATTGTTGCGGCAGGCATCGAGAAAAACCAGGCTCACCGGCGCCTGGCTTTCCATGATGTCAATGATGTCGTCCATCGGCACGGCTTCCAGCCGGAGCTTGGCAGGCTGGTCAAGACGTGCATCAACCGGCACGATAAAATTGCGCCCGTCGACCTGCAAGCCATGCCCGGCGTAGTAGAACAACCCGGCATCGGCCCCGTCGAGCGCGTCGGCAAAATCGCCGATCCGGCCTTCGAGACTGCGCTTGCCCAGGTCATAGCCCTCGATGACGGTGAAGCCGAGCGTAGCGAGCTTGGCGGCCATGTCTCGGGCGTCATTGACCGGATTGACCAGCGGCCCGGCATTCAGGTAGCCGCCATTGCCAATAACCAGCGCAACACGCCGGCCCTTGGCCGCATCAGCTTCCAAGCCGCTTGTGGCGAACAGGGCAATAAGGAACAGCACCAGCTTGCGCATGGCCGATCATCATTCCCGGCAGGGATTTTGTCCAGCGTGCAGCACTATCCCGTAAGGTTGGGTCACGTTTGCGGCGCAAACAAAAACCCCGCCGAAGCGGGGTTCCTGAAGCCATCCGGCGCTCTCAGCCCTGCGGCTGCGGCTCCATGCCCGGTTCGCCGCCCTTCTTGCGCGGCTTGGTTCCGGTTTTCGGCACCGCCGAGGCGCGGGCATTCGGCGAATCGTCGCCCATGTCGCGCGAAGGCTTTTCGCCGGCGATGATCTGCTTGATCTCCTCGCCCGACAGCGTCTCGTATTCGAGCAGCCCTTCGGCGATGGCGATCCA
>JBATMU010000421.1:0-3761 GCA_049289995.1 Rhizobiaceae bacterium
GCCCGGACGCGCCGCCGCGCCGCCAGTCCGATGCATATGCCGCTCTTGATTTGGGCACCAACAATTGCCGGCTTTTGGTGGCTGTGCCCGGCCGGCCCGGCCAATTCCGTGTCGTCGATGCGTTTTCGCGCATTGTCCGGCTGGGCGAGGGGCTTTCGGCCAATGGAAAACTGGGCGAACTTGCCATGGACCGCGCCATAGAAGCGCTGAAAATCTGTGCCGACAAGCTCAATTCCAGGCCGATGCGCCGCACAAGGCTGATTGCCACCGAAGCCTGCCGCTCGGCCGGCAATGGCGAAGAATTCATCGCCCGTGTGCTGTCTGAAACCGGGCTTGAGCTGGAAATCGTCAACCGCGAAACCGAGGCGCGGCTGGCCGTGTCTGGCTGTGGGCCGCTGGTCGAGCGCGGCACCGAAGGCGTGGTCCTGTTCGACATCGGCGGCGGCTCGTCGGAAATCGCCCTGATTGATGTTTCCGCGCACCGTTCGCCGCGCCTGGCCAGCCATATCGTCGCCTGGACCTCACTGAAGGTGGGTGTCGTATCGCTGGCCGAGCGCTATGGCGGCCGCGATGTCGGGCCGGATGTGTTTGAAGCCATGACCGCAGAAGTCGTCGGTATGCTGGCCGATTTCACCGGCCGCAACGGACTTGACCATTTGGCGGGCCGCGACGGCTTCCATCTTTTGGGCACATCGGGCACGGTGACCACGCTGGCCGGGGTTCACCTCGGCCTGCCGCGCTATGACCGGCGGCAGGTGGACGGGCTGTGGATGACCAGCGGGGAAGTCGACGGCATGATTTCAAAATTCACCGGCTGGAGTTTTGAGGAACGGGTCGCCAATCCCTGCATTGGCGCCGATCGCGCCGATCTGGTTCTGGCCGGCTGCGCCATCCTCGAAGCCATCCGCCGCACATGGCCGGCAGGGCGGCTGCGGGTGGCTGACCGCGGCCTGCGTGAAGGCATCCTGACCGAATTGATGGCGCGCGATGGCGTCTGGCGCCGCACGGAGACCCGCAGATGAAAAAACCGGACAAGCCGGCCGCCGGACTGCGTGTCATGAAGACCCGCATCAAGAAGAAAAGCGGGTTGAAAGTTTCCTCGCGCCGCTGGCTTGAGCGGCACATGAACGATCCCTATGTGCACCGCTCCAAGGCGGAAGGCTGGCGGTCGCGCGCCGCCTTCAAGCTGATCGAGATCGATGACCGCTACAAGATCCTGCGCCCCGGCCTGAAGGTCATTGACCTCGGCGCTGCGCCCGGCGGCTGGATGCAGGTGGCGGTCGTCCGCACCGGGTCGACCGACGCCAGAAAGGCCGTGGTCGGCATTGATTACCTTGAGATGGATGCCATGCCGGGCGCCGAGATCCTCAAGATGGATTTTCTCGAAGACGATGCTCCGCAACGGCTTCTCGACGTGCTGGGCGATGCGCCCGACATTGTGTTGTCGGACATGGCTGCCCCCACCATCGGCCATCGGCCGACCGACCATATCCGCACCATGCATCTGGCCGAAGTGGCCGCTGATTTTGCCATTTCCGTGTTGAAACCCGGCGGGCACTTCTTGTCGAAGACTTTCCAGGGCGGCACCGAAAATTCGCTGCTGACTTTGCTCAAGCGCAATTTCAAAACCGTCCATCACGTCAAGCCGCCGTCAAGCCGCGAGGAATCGGTCGAACTGTTCATTCTCGCCAAAGGTTTCAAGGGGCGAAAGGCCGAAAGCGTGCCGGAAGACGGACAGTGATTTATTTTCCGTCTTTCCTGATCTCCGCCGCCATGGCTTCGGCTTCGGCAATCCGCTTGGGCGTTGCCGGATGGGTCGAGAAGAAGTCATTGCTGCCGGTGTCGCCAAGCTTTTCAGCCAGCAGTTTGAAAAACCGGGCAATGGCCGCCGGATTTTTTCCCGCGCGGTGCATCAATTCCACCGAATAGCGGTCGGCAGAGGCTTCCTGGCCGCGGTTGTAGGACAGCCCCGCCAGGCCCGCCCCCTGGGCCAGGACATCCTCCATGCCCGAGCCGATATCGCCGCCGATGAACATCAACATGGCCGCAAATCCGCCTGCCCGATAAAGCTGGCGCAGTGAATCCTCGTGCTCGACATGGCCAAGCTCATGAGCGAGCACGCCGAGTATGGCCTCGTCGTCGCCTGCTGCCATGCTGACCAGTTCGTCGGTCAGGATGACGGTGCCGTCGGGCAGGGCAAAGGCATTGGGTCCGATGGCCCCGCCCGTGCGGAAATTCAGGCTGTAGCCGTCGGGGCCGCGCGGCGTCAGCCGGGCCAGCGCGTTGAAACCGTCTAGAAGTGCATGCTGCCTTTCCTTGTCGAGCGCCGTGGGCGAGAACACCGTCGTATCCAGCGATTGCAGCACGCCCTTGCCCATCATTTGCGGCACGGCAGGCGGCGTCACCGCAACGGCCGCCTCAACCAGAACCGGCATGCCGAAACGGAACAGGCCCCAGATGGCCAAAAGCGCTGCCAGCGTGATGGCGATCAGCCGGGGGTGAAACCGCTCAAGCCCGGTAACCAGCCGCGCCGTGTTTGGCAGCAAATCGCCAAGCAGTGCGTCCACCCCGTCATTGTCACCGGTTTCAAACAATGCTCCATCCGGCAGGGTGAGGCGGCGTGGAATGGAGCCGACCCGCGCTGAAACTATAAAATCCGCAAGGCCATGCGTTTCGGAATGGCCCTCATCGTTGGAAAGCCTGAGGGCGCCGCCCGGCAGTTTTTCGAGCTGTGCGGCAATCGCCCGGCTCGATCCCGCCGGATGATGCCTGCCGATCACAACAGCGTCAGAACCCGACATCAAATCCCTCGACATCCATATATTCCGCACCTGCCGCGCCGCCTTCATCTTCCGGTTTGGACTGATAGGCGTCGAGCGAGCCGGTCACATGCAGGGCAGTGGCCGACGCCAGGTATTTCGCCATGCGCACCGCTGCCCATGGCCGCGCCAGTCCGAGCGTCAGCAGCGTGGCGAGGAAATTTGTCACCGCAATGGCGGCAAACCGCCTGCGCCCGACTTTGGATTCCAGCAGATGGCGGCCATCGATGACCGTGGCGTTGTAAACCACGTTGCGGACCCCGGCGCTGTAGACCAGGCCCGCCAAGGCAAACAGCAGGAAGAATGGCACGAAGATAAAATAAAGGATCGCCAGCAGCCAGACCGGCGGCGGACCGTCCTCGCCGCCCGGCAGCATGCCGGTCGTGTCGGCGGTCATGAAGACCACCGCGACAATCCCGACCAGCACGATCGCGCCGAGAAAAACTGCACCCAGCGCTGGCCAAAGCTGGCGGAACAATTTGCCGGTGTCGGGGTCGCACAGCACCGGCTTTCCGGCAAATTCGGCCTTGCCGAACACATAGGACCACGCCCATTTCGACGCCAATGGGGCGAGCACGCCAAGCGTCGAATAGGCCAGCATCGGCCCGAGCACGAAGCCCGGCCAGGCGCCCCAATAACCGCCGGTGAAATCGAACCGCATGTTGCGCCAGCTGGTCACCCGCGCGTTGAAGCGCAGGCCTCGCGCAATGAACCAGGGCGCGGCGAACAACAGGCCCGCGGCGATCACCACGCCGAGCAAGGGCGCAAAATTGACAGCCAGGTTATAGGCCGCAAACAGCACCAGCACGATGATCCGGCCGATCAGGATCTGCCCGGGCCGCCCGTGATAATCAAAGCTCGAACCGGCGATGAAGGTATGGCCGTAGAACCAGCGCTTGCGCCGCACCTTCGCCCAGGCCGAATAGATGCCCAAGGTCAGGA
>JBATMU010000422.1:0-2331 GCA_049289995.1 Rhizobiaceae bacterium
GTCGCCGCGCGACACCTTGGCCTCCAGCGTCGATGCCGCCGCCCATTCCAGCTGCGGAGCGATGGCTGCGGCGCGTTCGGCATAATGGCGCGCCGCTTCGCGCTCGCCGGCCCGTTCGGCTTCCAGATAGAGCCCGCGCAGGCCGAAGATCCGGGTTTCCGGATCGGCAGCCATGGCTTCGAATTTCTTGCGCGCCCCTGCCCTGTCGCCCTCCAGCAAAAGCACCTGGGCGTCGAGAAGATGCATTAGCGGTTCCTGATCAGAGTTGATCAAACCGGCCGCCTGCTTGTTCATCTTGCGCGCCAGGCCGGGATCGCCAGCACCGGCGGCAATCAGCCCGGTCGACAGGGCCTGATAGCCGCGGTCGCGCTTGCGGGCACGGAAATAGCGGCTGATCGTGCGCGGCGAATTCCAAAGCCCGGCAATCAGCCACCAGGTGACGAGGATCAGCGACACCAGCGCCATCAGCATGGCGGCTGCAACCAGCAAGGTCACCCGGTATTCATAGCCGGCAAAATTCACCGTCAGCATGCCCGGCCGGTCGGCCAGCCAGGCAAAGCCCGCACCGGCCGTCAGCACCAGAAGCAGGAAAATCAGGATCCGGATCATGGCTCAGCCCTCCCGCGCCGCAAGGGCTGACGCCAGCGCCTTGTCGATCAGCGCGTCGGCCTGCATGCGCGCCTGGATTTTTCCGGCAATCTGCGCACCCGCCGCCTTGGAGGGTTCGGGCAGTGTCGCAAATTCGGCCAGCGCCTTGCCAAGATCGCCGCTCTTCAGCGCCGCTTCCATCCGCGCCACAATGGCATCGGCCCCTTCGCCGTCCACCGCGCCGATCGGCCTGACTTCAACCAGGCCCATGGCGCTGTCGATCAGGTTCTGGATCAGGCCGGCATCCGGATTGGAGGGTTTTGCCGCCGCAATGATCGCCCCTGCCGTCTGGCTGAGTTCGATCGCAAGGTCCGCCCGGGTCGGCACGCCGGAAGCCGCCATGCCGCGCAGGGCGGCAATCTCTTCGGCGTCAGGCGCAACGGCCGCATAGGTTTCAAGCTCGGCCATGAACGGCAGGCCGCGGTCAATGGCCGATTTCAATGCCGCCGCCGCAATGGCGCGGGCGATTGCCGGATTGCCGGCCTGCGAACCGGCGCTGTCCTTGAGCGCCGTAAGCGCTTCATCCAGGGCGTCGATCCGTTTTCCCTGCCCGGCAAGGCCGCTTTCGGCATTGGAAGCAGATTTTTGCGCGGCCTCAACAGCCGCCATGAGCGTCGCCAGCCGTGTTTCCAGCGCTGCCAGCGCAGCAGGATCGCCCGCTGGAGCTGCACCGCCGCCCTGTTCGGCAGCGGCCAGCCGAGCCTCGATCGCCTTGATCTGCTCGGTCAGGCTTGACGTGTCGGACGCGTTCTTCACGCTGGCCAAGGCGGCCTTCAGCGCATCAATGTCGGCCTGCGCATCGGCAAGCCTGCCATCCTGAGCGGCCAAGAGGCCGGCAATGTCCGGCTGCGGCGAGGAAGGCTGCCCGGGCAGGCCGAAACGCTCCATGGCATAATTGCCGCCCAGCGCCAGCCCGCCGCCCACAAGGCCGGCGAAAGCCAGCGAGAAAAAACCGCGTTTCGGTTTTGCAGGCGCGGCAGCCGCCGGTTCAGCCTTTGCGGTTTCGCTTGCGGCGCCATGAACGGCGATTTCCGCCTCGGCTTGCGCAACTGTCTCATCAGCCTGTTCGATCGCCGCATCCGCCGACTGGTCGGCATTTGCCGCCGTGTCTTCAATCTCTGCTTCGGTCTCGGTCACGGCCTCAGTCACCGCTTCCAGTTCGAGTGTCTCTGGCTCGCTCTTCGGCCGCGAATGGCGGACATGCGGTGTTTTCACCATGATGTCGTTCCTGTCTGGTTTGGCCCGTTTTGGTCAGGCCCGAGGTCGCCGGGCACAGCTATTGCCTGTTCTCTAGAACGCCATTCCGGCTTGGGCAAGGCAGGCGGGCTCAGGCCGGGCCGAGCAGCGCCAGCATGGCCGCCTCATCCGGGGTGGCCGCCACTTCAGCTTTGGCTGCCAATTGCGGCGGCAGCGCCCCGGCGGCGGCGCGTGAAATGCAGATCAGCCGCATTCGGGCCAGGGTTTCCAGCGGAATGGCCCGGACCAGCCTTTGTGCCGATTTCGGCGAATGGACAAGCGCGGCATCGGCATCTAGCATGGCGACCGGCGCAATTTCCGCCGTCTCATATGTGACGACGGGTTCGGCCAAACGCCCGCTTCCGGCCAGAATCCCGGCAAATGCCGGATCACGGGTCTGACCGCACAGCCAGGCAATCCGCGCGCCGGGTGCGAGCGAGCCGATGA
>JBATMU010000423.1:0-4748 GCA_049289995.1 Rhizobiaceae bacterium
TGGCTGGGGCGCCAGGATTCGAACCTGGGAATGCCGGTACCAAAAACCGGTGCCTTACCGCTTGGCGACGCCCCATGACTGTGGTCACGGCCATGTATCCCAAGTGCCTAGCGGTTTCAATCAGAAACGGCCACGGCATTCGCGCCGCAGCGATCAACGATTTGTCCAATGGGAACGGGTGGCGATGCCAAGCCGAAATCATGAGGATATCCTCCACTTAAGGGGACTGTACACCCAATTGCAAGGGAATTTCCAACAGATGCGGGTTCGCTGCAGATGGCGCCCCAGCCATCGCTCAAAAGCCAATGTTTCAAGCCGGTAACGCCAGTTGATGGAATGCCGCACCTTGCGAGGTTGACCGGCGCGTTTTGCCCTTCCATAGACGCGGCGGGGACGCGATTTGGCGCGGGTAAGGGCATTCATGAACTTCATCGACTTGCAGGCGCAATACCAATCCATCAAGGGCGAAGTTGACCGGCGCATCCATGCGGTCCTCGACCATGGCCGCTATATCCTCGGACCCGAGGTCCAGGAAATGGAAGCGGCGCTGGCCGCCTATACCGGCGCCAAACATTGCGTGGCGGTGGCCTCGGGGACCGATGCGCTGTTGATCGCCCTGATGGCGGCCGGTATTGGCCCCGGCGATGAGGTCATCACCACGCCGTTTTCGTTTGTGGCGACGGCGGAAGTCATCGTGCTGTGCGGCGCCAAGCCGGTTTTTGCCGACATCGAGCCGGACACCTGCCTGATCGACCCGGCCCGCATCGCCGAAAAGATCACGCCTGCCACCAAAGCCATCATCCCTGTCAGCCTTTATGGCCAGGCCGCCGACATGGACGAGATCAATGCGCTGGCCGAAAAGCACGGAATTCTGGTCATCGAAGATGCTGCCCAAAGCTTTGGCGCAGCCTATCGCGAGCGCAGAAGCTGCAACCTGTCTTCGATCGCCTGCACCAGTTTTTTCCCGTCAAAGCCGCTGGGCTGTTATGGCGACGGCGGCGCGCTGTTCACCGACAACGACGACATTGCCAAGCTGGCGCGGCAGATCCGCGTGCACGGCGACGAAAGCCGCTACAGGCATGTGCGGCTAGGCGTGGCCGGTCGCATGGATTCCATCCAGTGTGCGGTGATCCTTGCCAAGCTTGGTACATTTGACTGGGAGCTGGAGCAGCGGGCCCGCATTGCCGCCCGCTATGAGGCGGGCCTGCGCGGTGTTGCCCAGACCATCCGCGTCAAGCAGGACCGTTCGAGCGTTCATGCGCAATATACGATCATGACCGAACGCCGCGATGAATTGCAGCAAAAGCTGTCGGCACAAGGCATCCCCACCGCCATCCACTATCCCTTGCCGATTGATCACCAGCCCGCCTATGCGCATCTGGCTGGCGAAGCCTGCGAGGCCAGCCTTGCCGCTTCGCGCATTGTCATCAGCCTGCCGATGAGCCCGTTCCTGTCGGCGGAAGATCAGGACAGGGTCATTGATGCCGTAAAGGCTGTGCTCGCCGGATAGGCGGCCCCGAAACAGATTTCCGCTTTTTCCGCCCTGCCGGGCAGGAATTGTCCGCGCCCGGCAGTTTGCCGGACGCTGATGCCACGCAATTTGGCCGCGCCTGCCTATGCTTCATGGGAACCGGGCGGGGGTGAACCTTGATCCGCGCAAATCAGGGCAGGCCGATGAACGCGCACATGACACTTTCTGAAATCCATGCGGCTTCTCCTGCGGCCCGCCTCAGCCATTTGCAGCGCCTGGAAGCAGAGGCGATCCACATTTTCCGCGAAGTGGCGGCCAATTTCGAACGCCCGGTCATGCTCTATTCAGTTGGCAAGGATTCGTCGGTCATGCTCAGGCTGGCGATGAAGGCGTTCTACCCGGCCCCGCCGCCCTTTCCGTTCCTGCATGTCGACACGACCTGGAAATTCCGGGAAATGACCGCCTTTCGCGACCGGATGGCCGAAGAGCTTGGCCTTGACCTCAGGGTGCACATCAATCCTGACGGCGTTGCTGCGGGCATCAACCCGTTCGTGCATGGCTCGGCCGTTCATACCGACGTCATGAAGACTGCCGCGCTATGCCAGGCGCTGGATGCCGGGCGCCATGATGCGGCCTTCGGCGGAGCGCGGCGCGACGAGGAAATGTCGCGCGCCAAGGAGCGGATTTTCTCGTTCCGCAACGCCGGCCATGGTTGGGATCCCAAGAACCAGCGTCCGGAAATGTGGAAAATCTTCAACACGCGCATTGCGCCAGGCGAATCCATCCGGGTGTTTCCGCTGTCAAACTGGACCGAACTCGACATCTGGCAATACATCCTGCAGGAGCAAATCCCCATTGTGCCGCTGTATTTCGCCAAGCCGCGCCCGGTTGTTGCGCGCGACGGCATGCTCATTCTTGCCGATGATGAACGCCTCGTGCTCAGGCCGGGCGAAGCCATTGAGGAACGCATGGTCCGCTTCCGGACGCTCGGCTGTTACCCGCTGACCGGCGCCATCCAATCGGACGCCGCCTCGGTTGAGGCCATTGTCGGCGAAATGCTGACGGCAACCACCTCCGAGCGGCAGGGCAGGCTCATCGACCGCGACGAAGCGGGTTCGATGGAGAAGAAAAAGCGGGAAGGCTATTTCTGATGACCTATCATGACAGCAAGGCTTCGGACCCATTGGCAGGCTATCTGGCTGGCCAGCAGCGCAAATCGCTCTTGCGTTTCCTCACCTGCGGCTCGGTGGATGACGGCAAATCAACGCTGATCGGCCGGCTGCTGCATGACACCCGCCAGATTTTCGACGACCAGCTGGCAAAGCTGGAACAGGATTCACGCCGCCATGGCACGGCAGGCAAGGATCTGGACTTCGCCCTTCTGGTCGATGGTCTTGAGGCCGAACGCGAACAGGGCATCACCATTGACGTCGCCTACCGGTTTTTTGCG
The DNA here is from genome assembly GCA_049289995.1 of Rhizobiaceae bacterium. Taxonomy (GTDB): domain Bacteria; phylum Pseudomonadota; class Alphaproteobacteria; order Rhizobiales; family Rhizobiaceae; genus JBATMU01. The sequence goes on from JBATMU010000423.1 coordinate 2,922, forward strand.
ACGCCAAAGCGGAAATTCATCGTCGCCGACACGCCCGGCCATGAGCAATATACCCGCAACATGGCGACAGGCGCATCGACTGCCGATCTGGCCATCGTGCTGGTTGACGCCCGCAAGGGCGTTTTGACCCAGACACGGCGGCACAGCCATATCGCTTCACTTTTAGGCATTCGCCACATCGTGCTGGCCGTCAACAAGATCGATCTTGCCGGCTACAGCCAGGAGGTGTTCGACGCCATTGTCAGCGATTACATGGCTTTTGCCGGCGAGCTTGGCTTTGCATCCATCTACGCAATTCCGGTCTCGGCACGCCACGGTGACAACATAGCCGCCAGATCGCCAAACACGCCCTGGCATGAGGGCCCGGCGCTGCTCGACTATCTGGACGGTCTGGATGTGGATGATGCGCCCGAAAGCGCGCCGTTCCGCTTTCCGGTTCAATGGGTCAACCGGCCCAATGGCGATTTTCGCGGTTATGCGGGAACGGTCGCCTCTGGCGCCGTGTCGGTCGGCGATCTGGTGGCGGTTGCAGCGTCCTGCGAACAGGCGCGCATAATTTCGATCCTGGCCGGCAAGGATGAAATCACATCAGCCGTGGCCGGTCAGGCGGTGACGCTCGTTCTCGACCGGGACATCGATATTTCGCGCGGCGAACTGTTGAGCCGCCCGCACCAGCGCCCGGACTATTCTGCGGAATTGACGGCCGGCATCGTCTGGTTTGGCGCGCGTCCCGCCCAGGCCGGACAGGCTTTCCTGCTGAGGACTGAAAACGCGCAGGTCAACGCCATCATCAGCGGCTTCGACCATGCCGTCGATGTCAACACGCTGGTCCATTCTCCGGCCAGCTCACTGCCAATGAATGGCATTGGCCAGGCCCGCATTTCGCTGCAGGCGCCGCTGGCTTTCGATCCCTATAATGTCAACCGCGTCACCGGTGCCTTCGTGCTGATCGACAAGATGACCAATGCTACTTTGGGCGCGGGCATGATTGGCGCAAACCCTGGCCGGCATGTCACAACCCAGCCACTTGCCGTCTCCCGCGATGAACGGGCTGCCATGAAGGCGCAAAAGCCCGCCGTTCTTTGGTTCACCGGGCTTTCGGGCTCAGGCAAATCGACCATCGCCAATCTGGTCGAAAAGCGGCTGCATGCCGCCGGCCGCCACACAATCCTGCTCGACGGTGACAATCTGCGCCAGGGACTCAACCGCGATCTCGGGTTCTCCGAAGCCGCCCGCACTGAAAACATCCGGCGCGTGGCTGAAGTGGCGAGATTGATGACGGATGCCGGGCTGGTGGTGCTGGTCTCGTTCATTTCGCCCTTCCGTGCCGACCGCGCGCTGGCCCGCAGCCTGCTGCCTGAAGGCGAGTTTTTGGAAATTTTTGTCGATGCTCCGTTGGAGGAATGCATGCGCCGTGACCCCAAGGGCCTGTACGCCAAGGCGCTGAATGGTGAAATCCGCAACTTCACCGGCGTGGATTCGCCCTATGAAGCGCCGGAATCGCCGGATCTGCGGCTTGCCGCAGCGGGAAGGACAGCCGATAGTCTCGCCAGCGAGGTGGAATCGCTTTTGGTGCGCCGGGCGCTGATCCCGGACTGGAATGTGGATGCGTGGTCAATCTGACAAGCTGCGTGAAGCGCTCGAAACCCTGGCGGTCAGGGCCGGAAGAGCCATTCTGGAGGTTCAGCGCAAGGGCGTGACGGCTGCGCTGAAAACCGACAACACGCCGGTGACCGAAGCGGACAAGCAGGCGGAAGCCATCATTCTTGATGGCCTTGCCCGGCTTGCACCGGACATTCCGGTCATCGCCGAAGAAGCCATGGCGAC
>JBATMU010000424.1:0-4137 GCA_049289995.1 Rhizobiaceae bacterium
CCGTGGCCGTCCCCCATCTTGAATGGAAGTTGGCGGCATTCCTTGTTCTCTCAAGTGCAATCTTCTATTATTTTTCGCTTAATCGCGGCTCATGGCGCTATGCCTCGCTTCCGGACCTGTTCGCCATCATCAAGGCGTCGGTTGTTCTTGCGGTCATATTCACCCTCGGAATGTTCCTGATCGAACGTGCGGAAAACCTTCCCCGTTTGGTGCCGCCCATGTTGTCGCTGTTGTTGATCGTTTTGCGTGGCGCGCCGCGGCTGCTCTACCGCATCCAGCGCGAAAGCTCGCTTATGGCGCTGCTGCGCGGCCAGACATTCGACCTGCGTTCCGGACGCCGCAATGTGCTGGTCCTTGGCGTCAATGAGGCGGCTGAACAGTTCATCCGCTCGACCCGCGTCATGAAAAATGCGGATACTCAGGTGGCCGGGATTCTGGAAGACCGGCCGGAAAAAGCGCGGGAGCAAATTCAGGGAATCAAGGTCGTCGGCCGGCTGGACGAATTACCCCATGTGCTGGGAAAGCTTGAGAACCGGCGGATCACCATTGACGAAATCGTGGTGGCGCAAACCGATCTGGGGCCGTCTGAACTCGCCGAAATCATCGAAAGGGCGACGGCCAACAATCTGGTGGTCAGCCGCCTGCCGGAAATCGGCGCCCGGCATGATCTTGCCGGAGGTCTTCCTTTTGAACGCAAACCGATCCGGCTGACCGATCTGCTCAACCGCAAGGAAATCCGCATCGACAATGCCGGATTGGCCGAACTGATTGCCAACCGAACCGTACTGATTACCGGCGCGGGCGGCTCAATCGGCTCGGAGATTTCTCGGCAGATTGCCTCGTTCAGACCCAGCCATCTCATCTTGTCCGACCATTCGGAATTTCTGCTCTACAAGGTGGAAATGGAAATAACGAACGCCAATCCGGGGCTTCCGGTCACCAGCGTCATTCTGGATGTCCGCGATGAAGGCCATGTTGAGAAAGTCTTCAGCGCCACGCGCCCGAATGCCGTTTTCCATGCTGCGGCGTTGAAACATGTGCCGATTGTGGAAAACAATGCCATTGAAGGCATCAAGACCAATGTGCTCGGCACGCGCAATGTTGCTGATGCGGCCGTTCGGCATGGCGTCAGCGCGTTTGTGATGATTTCCACCGACAAGGCGGTCAACCCAACCAATGTCATGGGCGCCACCAAACGGGCGGCAGAGGCTTATTGCCAATCGCTCGACCTTGGACCGGAGCCGACGCGTTTCAAGACCGTACGCTTTGGCAATGTCCTTGGATCGAGCGGATCAGTTGTTCCGCTTTTCCAGAAACAAATCGAAGCAGGCGGGCCTGTGACGGTAACCCATCCGGATATCGTCCGCTACTTCATGTCCATTCCGGAAGCGGTCCGGCTGGTGCTGCAGGCTTCCAGCCATGGCCTGAGCGCACCTGAAGTGCGCGGAAAGATCCTCGTTCTCGACATGGGCGAGCCGGTGAAGATCGCCGAACTTGCCCGCAAGATGATTTACCTTGCCGGCCTGCGCCCGGATATCGATATCGAGGTCAAATATATTGGCCTGCGGCCCGGCGAAAAATTGTTTGAAGAACTGTTCAGCGATTCCGAGGCCATCAGCGAAAAGGGCGAAGACGGCTACATGATCGCTTCGCCGCGCCCGATTGACATGACCGTGCTGTCTTCGGCGCTGGCCGGGCTCAAGGACGCCTGCGCGGCTGAAAATGACAAGCTGGCTCTGGAAATGCTTCGGCGCATTGTGCCCGAATACCGGCCCGCCCAGGAAAAAAAGCCCGACGCGGATGTCGTGAAATTCATCGGCCGACGGAAAAACGCGTGAGCTGCAATAGGCGCAATCTCGCCACGCGGAGATAACCGGCTGTTCAAACGCTATTGCCGGACGCCCTGCGGCGTCCGGCAATAGCCGGTATGCGATCAAGCCTTGCGTGCAAACAATGCCGCAATGGCCGGCACCAGGCAGGCGGCAATGCCGATCTTGACCAGATCAGTGAGAATGAACGGGCCGACGCCGTAGGCAAAAGCCTTTTCTGCGCCGAACAACACCGCCATCCAGGCAAAACCCATGGTCAGGATCACGGTTTCAGCGGCCAGCATGGCGCCAAACAGCTTGAAGGGATTGCGGCCGAGGCCACGCTCGACTGCATAGCCGACGATAGCGGCCGCGAAAATATAGGATGCGAGGTAACCGCCGGTCGGGCCGGCCATATAGGCAAGGCCGATGCCTTTTTCCGGCGTTCCGGCAAAAACCGGCCAGCCAAGCGCGCCCTCCAGCAGGTAGAGCGCCACGGTGGCGACGCCGAGGCGCATGCCATAGGCAGCGGCGAGCGTAAACAGCGCGAGCGTCTGCAAGGTCATCGGCACGGCAAACAGGTCAACCTTGATCTTTGCCGAAACCCAAAGCAGCGCAGACCCGGCAATTGCCAAACCAACCTGTGCGGCAAGGCGCTGGCCCGGATTGGCTGGCAAGGCAAAAGCGGCAAGCGGAGAAGCAGCTATGGTCATTGATTTACCCTCTTTGCGCCATCCCACTCGCGGCGCGTCAAAAACCCTATAAGTTCGGCTGCGGCCCCTGACAAGCCGACTCATTTTTCCTCACGGCGGTTTTGCATGACCCTGGCCTTCGACACGCGTTTCAAACCCGGCTATGGCGAGGCCGAGGCGCTCGGCCACGACGTGCTGCGGCTGACGGCCAACAATCCCGGACCATTCACCTTCCATGGCACCAACAGTTATGTCATTGGCCGGAACGCCGTGGCGGTGATCGATCCAGGCCCCGATGATCCCGAGCATCTGCGCGCACTTATCAAGGCCATTGGCGGTCGTCCGGTCAGCCACATCTTTGTCAGCCACACCCATCGTGACCATTCCCCGCTCGCCAGGCGCCTGCAAGCAGAAACCGGCGGCGTCATTGCAGCAGAAGGTCCGCACCGGGCGGCGCGTGACCTGCATGTGGGCGAGACCAATCTGCTTGACGCCAGCTGCGATCTTGATTTCAAACCTGACCTGGCTTTGGCCGAGAACGCGTTGACAGAATGTGACGGGTTTTCGATCCGCACCGTCCTGACGCCCGGCCACGCCGCCAATCATGCCGCCTTTGCGCTGGAAGGATCGGGCATGCTGTTTTCTGCCGATCATGTCATGGCCTGGGCGACTTCCATCGTCGCGCCGCCAGACGGCGCCATGGCCGACTACATGGCCTCGCTGGACAGGCTTTTGGCGCGAAATGACCGCATTCTGCTGCCCGGGCATGGCGGGCCGGTCACCAAGCCAAAAACCTTCATGCGCGGTCTGAAAGCCCACCGGAAAATGCGAGAGCGCGCCATTTCGGAACGGTTGATGGCCGGCGACCGGACCATTGCCGCCATAGTCGCGGCAATCTACCGCGATACCGACCCGCGCCTGCATGGCGCTGCGGCCTTGTCGGTTCTGGCGCATCTGGAAGATCTGGTCAGCCGGGGGGGCGCCATCACCGAGGGCGAGCCGCGCCTGCACGGGATTTATTTCCCGGCTTGAGCGTCAGTTTGCGCGGCCCATGGCAATGGCAACGTCCAGATCAGCCAGGAATGCGATGATCCAGCGTGCGTTTCCGCCAAAATCCCGCCGACCATAGCGCGAGGCCGACCGCATATCGATGAACACCGTTGCTCCCTCGTCCGTCACCCGCACCGACACGTCCGAGGTGAAGCGCAGGCCAGCACTTTCAGCCACCGCAAAAAGGATAATGTCGCCGTCAACGCCCACCGTGCCGCGCTGTGCCGTTACCGGCCATTGCCTTTCGGCCAAGAGCAAGGTTACTGCCTCGACCGCCCGGTCAATTGACACGTCGTAGCGGCGGCCGCTGGCCTCCGGCCAATTGGCGGTGATTGCTTCTGCGTCTTTCGGCGAAATCGGCCCCGGCGCATTGGTGACCGCATTGGCGGGCAATTGCGGCTGCATCAGCGGCGGCGGGTCGGTCAGATCAGTGGAAACATCATGGATTGCGGGGAATACCAGCGACATCACGCTGACGGAAGCCAAAGGCGCCAGCGCAATTGCCGCATAGAACACGGCAGCGGCGATGGCGCTGCCACCCTCGTCACCACGCTTCCAAACCGCGCGAAAGCTGAATGCAGCCAACA
>JBATMU010000425.1:0-4370 GCA_049289995.1 Rhizobiaceae bacterium
CCCCCCTCTGTCATCTTCGATGACATCTCCCCCGCAAGGGGGGAGAGTGGAGCCTTCCCATACGCCTTCTGAAATTCCTTCAGCGCCCAATCGGTAATGTTGTCCACCCGCTCGCCGGACTTGGTGAAGCGGTAGCGGGGGGTGCCAAGACTGCTTCCATTGCCCGTTTTTAGTAGGCAAATGTCAAATGGCGCAGCTACTGAAAGAGCTGCGAAAGGTTGTGTCGATTGCACCCCGTGAATTGCTATCAAAGGCAAGATTTCACCACTTGATATGGCGAAAGGCAACAGCGCGTTAGTTTTGAACGCTACGCTTATTAGCTGTGGGTCGTAGACAAGCGATTTTCGAACGAAGGGGCGATAGCTAGCAGAACGAATATTTTCCAAATTTGCTGATTGCAGTGCTCCAGATTTGAATCTTCGCTCGATTTCTCGATCCCATTTTAGATCCGAAGTGGGCGTTAACCCGCGTCCGATCATTTCAATTTGATTGGTAAACCATAGAGCTTTAGTGCGCAAAGCATCTTCACCGTGGGCGTATAGCCACTCATCTTTTTTTGTCTGGATGCCGTTAGTTTGAAGTGCAAACACTGATTTCGCCGATCTCGGGCTATTTCGCGCTGATCGATCAGTAAGTGGAATGAAATCGTCCCAGTCATTGTCGGTCTGTTCGAGCCAGTTTGCCTTTTTATCAGGCGCAACAGATGACCAACGCACATTTGATGCTCTGCTATTTGCCAAGTAGCTTAGCTTATCCTCCGCTGTGTCCATTTCCGGACGCCTCACGTAGAAAATCTTGCAGCCCTTCTGCTTTATCCGCTTCACGAGAAAGGTGATCGTCACGCCGGTTTGAATGCCGAACACATTGTTCTTCGTGCCCGACAGTTTCGGGTTGGCGCGCACGTCGCCGCCCAGATCGACCACGTAAATTTCGTTGAACTCGTCGGCCACATCACGGCGAAAACCGTCGAATGCGGCCTTCTCGATGAAGTTCCGGTTCGAGATATAGACCAGCACGCCATCATCATGCAGCCGGTCAGAAGCCCAGCGGAAAAACCGCGTGTACATGTCATACACGCTGTTCTTGTTTTGCGCGGTTCCCTTGCGGATGTAGGTGCTTTTTATCCGCTCATCGATGCGCTTGTAGGCCCGGTTCGGGTTGCGCAAATTGAAGTTTTCCTGCCACGCATTATACGGCGGGTTGCCGATGATCACCGAAATCTTCCGTTTGTTCTGCCTCTTCACCCGCTCGATATTCTCTTCCGACAATCCGGCAAACATGTCCGCCTGATAGCCCGCACGGATGCCAAGCCCAGCGACATTGTCCAGCGTATCCACAAAGCACAGGTTGGGAAACTCGGCATATTGCCCGCTCACCGCCGCATAGGTGGCTTCAATGTTCAGGTTCGCCACATAATAGGGCAGGATCGCCACTTCGTTGGCGTGCAGCTCGTTCTTGTATTTGTGGGCGAGCTTTTCCGGCTGGCCGCGAAAGTGCTCGATCAGTTCGCAGATGAACGTGCCGGTGCCGGTGGCCGGATCGAGGATTTCCACATCGCGGTCGATCAGCGATTTGCCAAAATGCTTCTGGCAGAGCCAGTCCGCCCCTTCGATCATGAATTTCACGATCTCGTTCGGCGTATAGACCACACCCAGCCGGTCGGCGGCCTTGGGGTTATAGACCTTGTAGAAGTTCTCGTAGATGACCTTGAGAAAAGCCTGCTTTTCGTGATGGCTGGTGATCAGCGCCGCATTGGAGCGGATGGCCGCATAATAGGTCTCCAGCCCTTTCAGGGTCTGGCGCTTCAATTGGCCGGTGAAGAACTTCGCCTCCAGTGCATAAAGCTCGCGGGCGATATTGTTGTCGCGGTGGAAATCGCCCTGATCAAACACATGGGCGAAAATCTCCTCGGTCAGGATGTGCTGGATCAGCATTTCCCGCACGTCGGCTTCGCTGACCGATGGATTGATCGTATCCTTGGCATGCGCCAGGAATTTGTCCGCCGCCGCCTTGAAATCCGCATTGCCGGAATAGGCGCCGTCGACTTTCTCGCGCAGCGCTTCGAGAACCGCCGGAATGTCCTGTTTGAATTGCGCCACCGCCTTGCGGAAATCGCGGATTTCCTCGCGCTCATGGGAAAAGAACAGCGTGACCAGCCGCAAAAGCTGCGGCGTGTCGGTCATGTCGCAGCGCATCACTTCGCTGCGGTTCTGGAACAGCACCGCCGTCTGCGAATTCTCGAAAATGATGTTGTCCTGCGGATAGCCCTTGAGGAATTTCTTGCGGATTTCCTCCTAAAGATCGTCCTTAGTGTCCTTGGCTTCCCAATAGCCGAGCGGCACGCGCAGATCGTGCAGGATCGCGCCATCCAGACGAATGAGATTTTTCTGCGGTCCCTGCATGTCAAATTGATTGATGAAATGCAGGTTCGCCTGCCGCGCCCAGCCTTTTAGCAAGTCCTTGAACGCCTCGGAAATCACGCCTTCATTGAGCGAGCCGGAAAACTTCTTGTAACGGTCAAGATCGTTCAGAAACTGATTGATGAGCAGCTGGCTCATGGATTCCCCCGATTCCGCCCAACCATCCCACCTGCATCCTGCGGTGGCAAGCGGGCAGGGGCCGCTTAAACCTCCCCCTTTTGGGGGAGCAAAGGGGGGATGAGGAGCGGCGGAGAAGTGCGCTTTTTCCTCTCCCCAGCGGGGAGAGGGATACGAAGGCCCGGTGAGGCGCAGCCGAACCGTTGGCCGCAGTTGGGTGAGGGGGAGTTTTCACACCACCCGTGCCCCCTCACCAAGTCCGGCCAGCGCTCGGGAAGGGGCTCGCGCGGCCGGACTATCCTCTCCCCGCTGGGGAGAGGAAGGAACGCGCGCGCCACCTGCCCGGGGCGAGTCACCTGCCTTGCCCGCCCTTCGGGCCCCAAAAGGGGAGAAGGCAAGGCCGCGAACAACGACCCACGAACAACGAACAACAAACTTATCCACCCCCCTCTGCCCCCGCGCCATACTCGCCTCGCTCCCCGCAAAGGGACCCGGATCATGAGCCGGATGAACGGGGCGGGGGCCGGTGCAGGGTCGGCGGATGATCGCAAATCCGCTGGGTGATGAGCCCCGCCCGCGTTCGCCAAAGGCGTAACGCGGTCGCTCACGAATCCAATGGCCTTGCCCGAAAAGTCTGCAACTTTTCGGGGCCATTGGTCCTGGCCCTATCCGGAAGTTCCGCAGATGGAAGAACCTGCGGGCTGCCCGGCGGGCAAGCCATCGACAGGCGGGGCTGCGGCGATGCCGCAACCCACTACCAACCCAAGGCAGGACCGCGGCCCCGCCTTCCCACGCCATGCCATCGGCAGGCGAAATGCGGAAAAGTTCAACAGCCAGACGGGCAACCGGGCGTGGCGCAGGAGAAGTGTGCGACCGGTTCTGACGTTATTTTTTGACAGGCGGTTTTGGCTCTGGTGGCCGCGGGCGTGCTGGAGGCGTAGGTTTGTGACCCATTGTCTGCTCCTCACTTTGACGCCGCAACCGTTTCATGAATACCGGCGGGGGTCAAACAACCGGGAGTTCCGGGCAGCCCCCTCACCACGGCGTCGGGTGATTGTCGATCCGCATCTGGAACACGAAATAGGTCGGCGAGCAGAAGCCAAAACCCTTGACGCGGGCGAGCTTCGGCGTGTCGGGCGGAAAGTCCTGGCACATATAGTCCTCCCGGCATGGCAGGAAGGCAGAGCAGGTCTGGCGGTTGCCGCGCACGGTGGCGGCGGAAAGGCACTCGTCAAAGGCGTTGGAGGCGGCGCATTTGTCAAAGGCCTTGCCGCCGACCAGCCCGCAAATCTCGTCCGGCGCCGGTTTTCCGGGCTTGAAGGCGGCAAAATCACGGTCGGCCTGCGTGCAGGCCCGGTAGGCCAGCCCGCCCGGCACGCCGATTTCCGGCGGGCGGCAGGTAAAGGTGTCGCGCGAAATCGACGGGGCAAAGGCCGCAAACTGGCCGTCGATCTTGAAACGGTCGTTGAACGGACGGCCAGGTTTGGTGGCCACCGTGCCGGACAGGCAGGCCTGGCCGGAATACATTTTTGTCGAGCCAAGCGGCAGCAGGCATTGCCCCATTGCAGGGCCTTCAGCGGCCTTGGCGATTGCCCGGCATTCCAGCCCCGCCGCACAGGACCAGCGTTCGGCATAGCCTTTGCCGTCGAGCGAACAGGGCTGGCCGGGTGCGGCTCTGGCAAAATCCGGATCGCCCGACGACCAATCGGCAGGCGGCGCAGCCGACAATGGCCGATAGGCAGTCGGCTTGTGGCCGCCCGAAACCGCCGCAAGCCACATTTGCCGCCGTTCGCGTTCGGCGACAAAATGCGGGCTCATGCCGACCGCAATGCG
>JBATMU010000426.1:0-6788 GCA_049289995.1 Rhizobiaceae bacterium
GCTCAATGGCGTCAAGCACGGCTTGAGTCGCAGCCATGCCGGTCTCCCTAAGATAGAGCGAAGATTTGCGGGCCGGGCGCATGGCATATGCCGCGCTCGCCCAGACCGGCCCGGCATCAAATTCGCCCGTCGCCTGCAGCACGGTCACGCCCCATTCGGTGCGCTGATCGAGAATGGCATGATCGAGTGCCGCCGGTCCCCGGTCACCTTCTGGACCCGGATGGACAATCAGGCATATCAGGCGTCCGATCAGCGTCTCGGGAAGGCGGCGCTTGAGAAACGGCGCCAGCACGATATCCGGCTGGAACAGTTCGGCTGCCTGCAGCGTCACCGCATCGTTGATATCCAGTTCGACCGATACCTCATGTCCCCGCTCGCGCAATTCAACATGCAGCCGCTGGGCCAGCGAGTTGAAACTGTGCGTGATGATGAGGACCCGCATGCCTCAGCAAATCCTCGGCAATTGCTCACCGGCAATCCAATCCACCACCCGGCTGCCGCCAAAGCCGGTTTTCATGCGGATCAGGCAATTGGCGTCTTCCGTCACCGTGCCGATGATGGCAGCGTCACGGCCTTTTTCATGGGCGCGCATGACCGCCAGCAGACGGTCTGCATCTTCGGGCGCACAAATGGCAATCAGCTTGCCTTCATTGGCGACATTGAGCGGATCAATACCAAGCAATTCGCAGGCCGCATGCACATCGGGCTTTACCGGTATGTCGCGCTCGTTGAGCACCATGCCGACGCCCGATTGCTGGGCGATTTCGTTCAGGGTGGCCGACAGGCCGCCACGCGTCGGATCGCGCATCACCTTCATGCCTGGAGCCGCTTCAAGCATGGCGGCAGCAATATCATGCAGCGGCTGGCTGTCGGAGAGAATTTCGGTTTCAAACTCGAGATTCTCGCGCTTCGACAGGATGGCGATGCCGTGATCACCGATTGTGCCGGAAACGAAAATGCGGTCGCCCGGCCGCGCCTGGTCGCCGGACAGGTGAATGCCGTCCGGCACCGCACCAAGCCCGGTCAGCGTGATGAAAACGCCATCGCCCTGCCCGCGCCCGACGACCTTGGTGTCGCCGGTGACAATTGGCACGCCCACGTCTTTTGCGGCCCGTGCCATGGACATGACAATGGCCTCAAGGGCGGCAATCGAAAAGCCCTCTTCAATGATGAACCCCGCCGTAAGGCAGACCGGCTTGGCGCCCATCACCGCAAGGTCATTGACCGTGCCATGCACCGACAGTGAGCCGATATCGCCGCCGGGGAAAAACAGCGGCGACACCACATGGCCGTCAACGGTCAGCACCAGCCGTCCGCAAATCTCGCCGATATCGGCGCCATCATTGCCCTGCTCCAGAAAAGGGTTCGACAGGTGCTTGAGAAAGACCGCCCGGATCAGCTGGGCGCCGGCCTTGCCGCCCGCCCCATGCGTCATGTCGACGGTGCGCGATGACAGATTGTCCTTGGCGTTCATTCGGCGGCCTCCGCATTGCGAAACCGGCCATAGGAATAATAGGCGGCGCACGCACCCTCGGAGGAGACCATGCAGGAGCCGATCGGGTTTTCCGGCGTACAGGTGGTGCCAAACAGCTTGCAGTCGGTCGGTTTCTTCACGCCGCGCAGGATCGACGGGCATTCGCAGGATTTGACTTCGCGGGCGATTTTCGGCGTAAGGGTGAACCGCTTTTCCGCGTCAAACTCGGCGAAGACATTGCGGATGCGCAGCGCCGAATAGGGAACGGTTCCAAGACCGCGCCATTCGAAGGACGGCCGCAACTCCAGCACGTCGCTGACCAGCGCCTGGGCCTTGAGATTGCCGTCGCGCGTGACAACCCGGGCATACTCGTTTTCCACCTCGTGACGGCCCTCGTTGACCTGGCGGATCAGCATCAGCACCGATTGCATGACGTCGAGCGGCTCGAACCCGGCAATGACCACGGGCCGGACGAACTCTTCGGCAAAATATTCGTAAGGCGCCGAACCGATGACCGATGACACATGCGAAGGGCCAAGGAACCCGTCGATCTTGACGATGCCGAGATCGCGCACTTCCGGGGAATCGAGGATATGGGTGATGGCGGCGGGCGTCAGCACATGGTTGCAGAACACCGAGAAATTGGTGAGGCCCTCCGCCTTGGCCTGCAGGATGGCGACCGCCGTCGGCGGCGTCGTGGTTTCAAAGCCGATGGCGAAAAACACCACTTCCCGGTCCGGATTGTCACGGGCGATCTTCAGTGCGTCGAGCGTTGAATAGACCATGCGTATATCTGCGCCGTCGGCCTTGGCACGGATCAGCGAGCGCTGTTTTGTGCCGGGCACGCGCATCATGTCGCCATAGGAGCACAGGATCACGCCGTGCCTTTCGGCAAGTTCGACGGCGTCATCCAGCCGGTTGACCGGCAGCACGCAGACCGGGCAGCCCGGCCCGTGCACGAAATGCACATTTGGCGGCATCAGGTCTTGGACGCCGTAGCGGAAAATCGCATGCGTATGGCCGCCGCAAAATTCCATGAAATGATAGCTGCGGGTCGGATCAGCCTCGCGGGCAATTGCTGCTGCGATGGTTTCGGCAAGCTTGCCGTCGCGGAATTCATCAACATGTTTCATGAGGTGATCTCCGCAATTTCATCGGCCAGAATACCGCTGTCGGCCATGAGCTTTAGCGTCCGCGCCGCCTCCTCCTCACTGACCTTGTGCAGCGCGTAGCCGACATGCACGAGCACATAATCGCCAATGCCTGCGTCATCGACCAGGGCCAGAGAGATGGTCTTGCGCACGCAGTCAAGCGACACGACCGCCATTCCAGTTTCTGGCAGGGCGACTATTTTTGCAGGCAGGGCAAGACACATGTCAGGCGCCTTTCCGGGCATCGGCCAAAACGGGCGAACCGGTCAGAGCCACTTGCCGCGCAGCATGAAGCCAAGTGAGCCAATCCTCCATGCCCTCGCCGGTTTCTGCCGATAAAGTGAGGATGCGGATGCGCGGATTGACCTTGCGCGCATTGGCGAGACAGGCCTCCACGTCAAATTTCAGATAGGGCAGCAGATCGGTCTTGGTCAGCAGCATCAGATCGGCGGCATGGAACATGTCGGGATATTTCAGCGGCTTGTCTTCGCCCTCGGTGACCGAAAGGATGACGATCTTGTGGGCCTCGCCAAGATCAAAGCCGGCCGGGCAAACCAGATTGCCGACATTCTCGATGAACAGGAAGCCGCCGGGCTCCAGGTCCAGCCGGTCAAGCGCCCGTTCAATCATGGACGCATCCAGATGGCAGCCCTTGCCGGTATTGACCTGTATTGCCGGCGCACCGGTGGCGCGGATGCGCTCGGCATCGTTGGACGTCTGCTGGTCGCCCTCGATGACCGCGACCGGGGCCTTGCCCGCCAAGGCGCTGATGGTCTTGACCAGCAGCGTCGTCTTGCCGGAGCCGGGACTGGAAACAAAATTCAGCGCGAACTGCCCGCGTTCAAACAGCCGCTGGCGGTTGGCGTCTGCAAGTGCATTGTTCTTGGCCAGAATGTCCGTCTCAAGCTTGATCAGCCGCGACTGTGACAGGCCTTCCACGTGCACGCCGGCCGGTCCGGACGCGAAATCAATGGCGCCATGCGCGTGTTCTTGCCCGTGGTCATGCCGATGGTGATGCCCATGTTCATGCCCATGCACTGTCCCGTCTGCATGGGTATGAACATGGCCGTGGTGATCGTGACCATCGTCATGATGATGGTGATGATCGTGGTCATGGTGGTCGTCGTGAACCGTGCCATCGGCATGGCGGTGCTTGCCGCCTTCGAGCTTCACATTGCCTTCGCCGCAGCCGCAAACAGAACACATCACAGCACCTCCAGTTCGAGTATTTTCATTTCCGTGCCTGCTGTCACCTGCAATTGATGCGAGCCGCATTCCGGGCAGGGGTCAAAACGCGCGCTCACCGCCACCGGCTTGCTGCAGTTCAGGCACCAGGCGCCGCCCGGCGTTTCGACAATTTCAAGTGCCGCCCCTTCGGCAATCGACCCGGCCATGGCGACACTGAAGCCGAAGCGCATGGCGTCCGGCTCGACATCCGACAACGCGCCGATCTCCAGCCGCACCCGTTTCACGCGCGTGAATTCCTGTTTTCCTGCTTCGGCCTCGATCGTCGACCGGATGCTTTCACACAAGGCCAGTTCATGCATGGGTGAACCTCAGGTCATAGGCGACACACGGGTCGATTTCCAAAACTGCCAGCCGCGCCAACCGCTCAAATGCCGCCCGGTCATCGGTGCGGATGCGGGCAATTGCCTGTTCGGCGGCGCCTCCCGGCTCGAAATTGCGGCCCGTGGGCGCCGCGATTGCGTAAGCCGTGATCTTGCCGCCTTCGATGGCAAGGTCATGCGTGAGCCGCCCTCGGGCTACGTCAATGGCGGAACTTGCGTGTCCTGCTTCGCCGCATTCAACGCTGAGACGGCATGAGCCTTCAATATCCGCCGTACCGGAAAGGCTTCGGCAAAGCGCGTCGATCTCCAGAAGCCGGGCCAGCAGGCGCTGATGCGCTTCATTGCCGGTTAGGCGAGCATCGGCCTGCCAGCGCCCGAAAATCGTCTGCTCCTCGCTCATTTCATGGCTTGGCAGGTCCCCGCCGCGCGTCTTGGCCAGCATTTCCGCCGCTACGGACGCGGGACTTTCCGCCCAGCGCGAAATCATCGCCACATTGGCCAACGGCGAGTTTGCCGCACCAAACACCGCCAGCGCTGCCGCTTCGGCAAGACTGGCGGCTACTTCCTCAAGGGCCGCGAGCGGCAGCGCCATTGCCGCACCCGGCCGAAACACATCCTGCCCGGCAAGTGCCCTGAGCTTTGCGAACTCTTCGGTGACAGGCATCAACGCTGCAGCCTGGGGCACCAGACCAAGAAAAGCCGGCCAATCCATGCACACGCGGAAAACATGTTCGCGGATGGCTTCGGCAGCAACCAGAAAAAGGCGCGCCCTCGCAACAGAAGGCGAAGGCGAAAGCTGTTGGATCGCCTCAATAGCGCTAGCTGACGCCAAAGCATGCGCATGGCCGCACAGGGCAAACAGCGACCCGACCCGCCTGACCGCTTCATCCGGTGCACAGCCGATAAGCAGCCGGTCAAGCGGCACGGTCTTTGGCTGCCAAAAGCGCACGCGCGCCGCTGCATTCGGCGCGTATGCAGCCTCTATGCCGAGCGTACCTGTCAGGCTCACTGTGCTGCCTCTTCGGTTTGGCGCAATCCAAATATTGCGCGGCGGGACAAGCGCTTTGCGCCGGGGTCTGTTTCCGGCGCGGCTTGAGCTTCGTGCACCCCGTCGCCGATTTCCTTGATCTGCGGCAAACCTGTGCCGGACACCCGCCGGCCGTATGATTCAACAGCTCACACGATTGCGGGACATCGCCGGATTGATGCACCACCCAGCCCACCAAGTTCAATGAATTGTTCTGGGTAACGATCTCGCCTTTACCCGCTTCCTTGCAACCAGCTAGCTTACCGATCGGCCATGCGGACCGCTATAAGCTCTTTCCACTTTTGCGACCCGTAGCTCGTAGTGTTCATACCATCTTTCAATACCGTTTTTTTGCGCCATGAGGTGCTTTAGGTCCGCCTTCCATGCCTGAATACTGTCTTCGTCTTTCCAATAGGAAACGGTAATACCCAGGCGTTCTTTTCCTCTTGTGGTTTCCATCCCCAGATAGCCCGGTTGGTTTTCGGCCAACTTTGACACGACATCGCCCATCGCTTCGTAGCCGCCATCATTCTGGCTCAACCGGCTTGTGAAAATGACGGCGTAATAGGGAGGCTCAGGTGTGTCGGAAAAGCCGTTCGCCATGAATAATGCTCCAAAAGATCGTAGATAACCAGGTTATCGACGGTAGCAGAGAATACAAGGCCGCAAGGCGCGGCTCATGCCAGACAGGGATGCGCTGGCCAGCATTCCGGATCCAGGAAGAACGGGTGTATCAAGCCTTCCATCCGGCGCTGCTTAAGGTCCGGCAAGTCGCTCGACCACGCGTGACTTGGAGCCTAGCCAGCTGCTGTTTGCAGTGCCAAGCGTATGAGCCGCCCTCCGGACCCTTCAAGTTTTGGTCCGCAGGACGAGGAGCTGCCGGGGCCAGCGAAGGCGAGGCCTTTGCGCAGCCAACAAAAAACCCGCCGCAGCTTTCGCCTTGGCGGGTTCATTGGTTGCGGGAACAGGATTTGAACCTGTGACCTTCAGGTTATGAGCCTGACGAGCTACCGGGCTGCTCCATCCCGCGTCAACGATTTCGGCTATGTGCCGGGCGCATGACGCATGCGCAAACTTGTCTGTGTCTGGCCGAAACGGCCGGGCCCGAACGGGCGGTATCGAGAAGATTTATCATGCACTTTGCAGACCTGGCAGCGACCTACTCTCCCGTGCCTTAAGACAAAGTACCATCGGCGCTGGGGCGTTTCACGGCCGTGTTCGGAATGGGAACGGGTGCAGCCACCCCGCCATAACCACCAGGTCGGCAAAGTGCATGATAATCGAGAAGCTGTGTCTTCCATCCATCAGGATGGGCATTGAGAATGAGAACGATCAAGCCAATCGAGCTATTAGTACCGGTAAACTTCATGCGTTGCCGCACTTCCATACCCGGCCTATCAACGTGGTCGTCTACCACGGCTCTCAGGGAATACTCGTTTTCAGGTGGGTTTCCCGCTTAGATGCCTTCAGCGGTTATCCCGTCCGTATATAGCTACCCTGCTATGCGGCTGGCGCCACAACAGGTCCACCAGAGATACGTCCATCCCGGTCCTCTCGTACTAGGGACA
>JBATMU010000427.1:0-4063 GCA_049289995.1 Rhizobiaceae bacterium
CACATGCCGCCAGGTCGGATGCCGGTCGAGCGGATTGCCGGGCCGGTCGAATTCGACGTCATCCGGCAGCTTGACCGGCAGGTCCTCTTTGGGAACCGGCACGATGCCGCAGGCTTCGCAATGGATCATCGGAATCGGGCAGCCCCAATAGCGCTGGCGTGACAGGCCCCAGTCGCGCAACCGGAACTGCACCTTGCGCTCGCCTTGCGGGCGGTTGCCGATCACCGCCTTTTCCAGCCGCGATGCGACCTCGGCAAAGGCCTGCGCCGGTGTCATGCCGTCGAGGAAACGCGAATGGATCATCACGCCGTCGCCGTCATAGGCATTGGCGCCGATGGAAAAGCTTGCCGCATCACCGTCTTTCGGCATCACCACCGGCACGACTGGCAAATCATATTTGCGGGCGAAATCCAGATCGCGCTGATCGCCGGACGGGCAGCCGAAAATTGCGCCGGTGCCGTAATCCATCAGCACGAAATTGGCGACGTAAACCGGCAGCGTCCACGACGGATCGAACGGGTGGACAACGCGTATGCCGGTGTCGAAGCCCTTCTTCTCCGCCGTCTCCAGCGCCGCCACCGAGGTTCCCATGCGGCGGCAATCGTCACAAAATTCGGCGAGCGCCGCATTGCCTTCCGCGGCCTTTTTCGCCAGCGGGTGATCGGCGGCAATGGCCATGAACGATGCGCCAAACAGCGTGTCGGGCCGCGTCGTATAGACTTCAAGCTCGCTTTCGCCCGCAGGCGCGCTGTCGGGCGTCAGCGCCCAGCGCAGCAGAAGGCCTTCCGAGCGGCCGATCCAGTTCTTCTGCATGAGCCGGACCTTTTCCGGCCATTGGTCCAGCCCGTCCAGCGCCTCGAGAAGCTCCTGCGCATAGTCGGAAATCTTGAAAACCCATTGCGCCAGCTCGCGCTGTTCAACCAGCGCGCCCGAACGCCAGCCGCGCCCGTCGATCACCTGTTCATTGGCCAGCACCGTCTGGTCTTCCGGATCCCAGTTGACCTTCGACACTTTCCGCCCGACCAGTCCCGCCCGGTACATGTCATTGAACAGGATTTGCTGGCGGTGATAATAAGCGACGTCACAGGTTGCGAATTCGCGGCTCCAGTCGAGCGACAGGCCCATGGATTTCAGCTGCGCCTTCATCGAGGCGATGTTGGCGTAAGTCCACTTGGCCGGATGCACCTTGTTCTGCATGGCGGCGTTTTCGGCCGGCATGCCGAAGGCGTCCCAGCCCATCGGATGCAGCACATTGTAGCCGAGCGCCCGCCGGTGCCGCGCCACCACGTCACCCATGGCGTAATTGCGCACATGGCCCATATGGATGCGGCCTGACGGATAGGGGAACATTTCCAGCACGTAATATTTCTCGCGCGGATCATCATTGTTGGTGCGGTAAATGTCCGCCTCGTCCCAGATTTTCTGCCAGCGGGATTCGGTTGCGCGCGGATTGTAGCGTTCGGTTGCCATCGGGAGGTTTTCACGTCAAAAAGCGGTTGATTTCAGGCGCGGACCTTCACCACGCTTTGCCGCAACCGTCAACCGTCCGCCCCGCCGGACCCCATCCCGGAAGGATGCCGGCCATGCCCGATTCCGTCAGCCGCCTTGCCGCCGTCAAGGCGGCCATCGCCGCTGCAACACCCAAGGGCCGCCAGCCTGCCGTGCTGGTCGCCGTGTCAAAAACCTTCCCGGCGGACGAAATCCGCCCGGTGCTGCAAGCCGGCCAGCGCGTCTTTGGCGAAAACCGCGTCCAAGAGGCCGAGGCGAAATGGCCGGGCCTGAGAGCGGAATTTCCGGGCGTTGAATTGCACCTCATCGGCCCGCTGCAATCCAACAAGGCGGCCGAAGCCGTCGCCCTGTTTGACGTGATCCAGACCGTTGACCGCGACAAGATCGCTGTTGAACTGGCCAAGGAAATCAAAAAACAGGGCCGTGCGCCAAAATTGTTCGTGCAGGTCAATACCGGGCTTGAGCCGCAAAAGGCCGGCATTGATCCGCGCCATGCTTTGGCCTTCATCACCCGCTGCCGCGATGTGCACGGCCTGGCCATTGAGGGCCTGATGGCCATTCCGCCGGCCGATGAAAATCCGGGGCCCCATTTTGCGCTTCTGGCCAAGCTGGCGAAAGAGGCCGGCCTCTCCGGCCTCTCCATGGGCATGTCGGGCGATTTTGAAACCGCGCTGGCCTTTGGCGCCAGTCATGTGCGGGTCGGGTCGGCGATTTTCGGCGTGCGGTGAACAGGTCACTAATTTCTCGGGATCGCAGATGCACTCAATCGAACTTGTCGAGGGCGGCGAAAAAGGACCGTTGATCGAGATACTGAGTGCCATCGCAGGAAAACGACATGTTGATCATGCCATTTATCATGTTGATCGCGGCATTGCGCAGATAGACAGTCTCGTCGGTCAGGCGCAGGCGCTTGAACTCGCCGAGCAGGCGTTCGACCTGCGGCTTGTCAATCACGGCGGTTCGACCGGCATAGTCGGAATCGGCAAAGCGCCCGGCAAAGCCGTCCGCCAGCACCTCTTCACGCACGAATTTCTCATAGCAGAACGGGTCTCGCGCAAACCAGCAGGTCAACTGGCTCGACGAATAATGGATCTTGGCGTGGAAAACGCCTTTTCTCGCCAGCAGAACACCCACGATCTCGTGAACACGATCGATTTCGGCGTCAAACAGGCTGTTGGCGCGGGTCTGGTTGAAAAGCTGCGCGCGGATGGACGGGTCGCCTTTGATCTGCAGCCACTTGTCCGGCACTGTCCAGCTCCACCTCTTGATCGCCCTGAAATAGGCCCCATCCAGCCGCAATGCGCAAGCCCGGATCGCTCAGCGCCAAGCGTCGCCATTTTCGCCATTCCCGCTTCCTGCCCTGCGGCCCGGCGATCAGGCCGCCAGATGCGAGCGATTTGTCAGCTGAACGGACAATTCCGGTCAATCTGCAGGCAATTTGGTCCGCTCACCAGCTGCGTCTTGGCCCGGTGTCGATGTGGTAAAACCCGGACGGATAGCGGTGCAGCCCGCCAACCTCGCCCTGGCTCGCCAGCCAGGACATCAGCCCGCCGCTCTTGCCGTGCACGCGGAAATCCACCGCCTGGCAGGACAGGTGATAGGAGCGCTTGCGGCCGCCCACCGACCGGTTCTTGCCGTTGGAGCGGTATGACGAATTGACCGTCACCGGGCCGTATTTGGCTGAAACGCGGGCCAGCACGTTTTTCAGCCGGCCGGGAATGCATTTCGACGGCGCGTTCCAGGCGATATGCGCCTTGCCCTTGGGCAGCGCGGCCAGTTCAGTCTCGCTCATCCGGTCAAACCGGCTTTCTTCAAACAAATGCGCATGCTCTTCGCCGAATTCATGGATGGCGATCATGTCAACGGGATTGCTGCCCGCTTTCGGACCGGCAATTGCCGTTGCTGAAAATGCCAAAACGGCGATGGCCGCCAGCGCGGCGCGCGTATTCAATTGGGTCATGTCCGGGTTTCCTTCTGCCCCTTGCCATGGCGCGCGCCTCCCGGACCCGCACGCCGCTGCCGGACTGCATTCCCCCCGGCTGCAACCCGCACGCGTGCTGACGCAACCTCAATGTGGCAAAAATGTGCCGCCGCGATCACATCGGGAATCAGGGCGTTACATGGTTTGAACGGCGGCCCGGCCTTTTTCCTCTGCTTAAGCCTTCGGCAATCATGCCCCGCTAACATGCCGCCAGCGGCAATCCTGCTTGCGGATGAAGGTGCGGAATGGGCGAGATCTGGTCAGTCATTGCAGGGATTTTCGGCGACTGGAATCTCAGGATCATGCCGGTTTATCTCGCCACCACTGTCCTCATCGCATTCGGCGTTTTTGTATGGCAGCAACGCTCGGCCAGCGTTCCCGGCTTCCTGCGCTGGTTCGTTCCGGCCAGCATTTACATGCACCCCTCGCACATCATTGATCTGAAGCTGTTTGTGGTCGGCCGGGTCTTTGCGCTGATCGGCATCTTCAATTTCGTCATCATCTCCACGCTGGGCGCGGTCGCCATGATCGGCGTGCTTTCGGTGGCCTTCCGCACCGAAATCACCTCGGGCG
>JBATMU010000428.1:0-10492 GCA_049289995.1 Rhizobiaceae bacterium
GGATCGAAGACCACGCAGCCTATGTCTGCTCCAAGCCGGACTGGTCAGGCTACACGCCGGCGGTCCAGGCGCTGATGACGGCATTTACCGCGCGCGAATGCGCTGCCGTGCCCAAATGCCCGGGCCAATGAGGCTCAGGCCGTCGCATAACCTTCATTGGCCAGCATGGACTGAAACCATGCAAGCCCCTTGTCAAAAGCTTCGCCCTCTTCGGCTGCGGCGTCGGCGGCTGCGAGCGAATTGCCTTCCAGAAATCGCTCCTGGCCAAACACCTCAAAGCACGGCGTGTCAGGCAGGCGGCTTTCCGGCACTTTCACCGGCGCCCAATACGACCATACATTTTCAAAGCAGAACCGCCGTAGACCGTTGTCCCACAGCCGTCTGGTAATTTCGGCAATCGGCAAAGTGCCTTGCCCCATCGGAACGCCCTGCACGACGAGGCTTCCATTGTCCCGCCGCACCATCACATGGTCTTTCACATGGCAGCGGTGAATGAAGGCCGCCATGGCGTCGAGCGCGTCAAACGGGTCTTCGCCAACCATCTGGCTGTTGCCGTAATCATAGAGTGCGCGCGCGTTGGGATGATCGACCGCCGACAGGATTTCCGCAATTTCCTTGCCCTGGAAATCCTCATGGTTTTCCAGCACGATCGTGACGCCCAGATCCTGCGCCAGCTGCGCCACGGCCTTTAGGTCCCTTATGGTCCAGCGCGCCAGCTCGGCTTTTGTCCCGGAATAGCGCGTATAGGTGCGCAGCGTGTCGCCGCCGCATGCTGCCGTCACCATGAGCATCCGCCGCATATTGGCTTCTGCCGTGTCGGACGTGTCGAGTTCGAGCGTCAGGCCCAACTCAGTGCGCAGCCCATTGACGGCTGCGAAATGCGCGTCGCTCATGCCGCAAAGATCGCGGTAGTTAGGCCCGTTCGCAGAAATGTTGACGCCGTCAAATCCTGACGCCTTCATTTGCCGCATATAGGCAAACACGTCATAGCCGCTCGCCAAAACAGCCGCATGGCGGAACCGGTAACGCAGCGAAAACGAATGCACGTTGAGTTCCATCCGCTTCACGGCTGCATCCCTTCCAGCAGGCTGCACTCCGCTTCCAGCGCGTCGCGGTAAAGTTCTGCTGTCTGCGGCTGCGAAACAGCCAATTGCCGCGCCCGGAAATGACAGTAACAGGCGATCCGCCAATGCAGCACGGCAGCCTTTTCCTGATAGCGTCCGACAGTCGCAATATCCGGATAGACCGCCAGAAAATCCTGGATATCCCTATGCGGGGTGCGCCCATACAGCACCATCATGGCCGGCGACAGGAAACAGGCAATATCTTCAGCCGCATCGCCGCGCGCCGGGCATTGCCAGTCGATCAGCACCAGGCCCTGCGCCGTTTCGACGATATTGCCCGGACCGCAATCGGTATGGATCAGGCTGAGCGGAGGTTCATCGGCATATGCCTTGTCGGGGCGCACATGCATAAGTCGAGGGTTCGGCGTATCGGCACGTTCCAGCATCATGTCGCCATGTGCCCGGATGGCCGCACTGCTTGCCGCCACCTTCCGGAAGCCTGTGCCGGGATCAACACCATGCAGCGCGCCCAACAACCTTGCAGCAGCGGTCATGTCACCGCGCCACAACGGGCCTTCGGCAAAAGCATAGACCAGGATTGCCCGGCCGCCGGCGGGCGCAGGCAGAAAAACAAGGGGCGCTGGCGCCAAACCGAGTGGCGCAAGCAGGGCAAGAGCGGCAGCTTCATCATCCGGCAGGTTGGGGAAGTAAGGATTGTTGCGAACATTGTCAGAAACATAGTGCTTGATGACCACGGGGCCAGCGTCTGTTTGGGCTTTCCAGACAGTGTTGGAATAACCGCCTTTGAACAAGCTGAGTGTTTCTGGCCGGACCGCGCCCAGTCCGGCCTTTTGCAGCAAATTGGCCAGTTCCGCACGTTCGGGGCCGGTGTTCACGCTGCATCCTTGATCGCGCCGGGCAGCGCCGCCTCAAACAGCGCCATCTCCGCCTCCGGCCCGCAGGAAACACGGATACACCGGTCGAGCCCCTGGGCCATCGGCTTGCGCACGAATATGCCGCGCGCGATCAGCCCGTCGAGCACCGCCTTGGCGAAAACCCCATCCCGCCCGCAATCCATGCTGACGAAATTGGCAGCAGAAGCGATGGGCGCAAAACCATTGGCCCGTGCAATGGCTGACAGCCTGTCGCGTGAGGCGGAAATCTGCGCAACCACATGGGTCAGCCAGTTCTGGTCGGCGAGCGCCGCCAGCCCGCCCACTGTGGCCAGCCTGCTCATGCCGAACTGGTTGCGGATGCGGTTGAACGGCGCAATCATCCCCGCCTCGCCAAACACATAGCCGAGCCGCATGCCCGCCAGCCCGTAGGCCTTGGAGAAGGTGCGCATGCGCATCAGGTTGGGGCGGGAAAACCCGACCGGCGGCAGCGTGCCATCCGGCGCGGTTTCGCCATAGGCCTCGTCGAGAATGATCATCGTGGTTTCGGGAATGGCTTCAATGAAGGCGCTGACCGCCTCCGCGCTGTGCCAGGTGCCCATCGGATTGTCGGGATTGGCCAGATAGACCAGAGGCGCGCCGCTGTCGCGCACTGCTGCCGCCAGCCCATCGAGGTCTTCGTGATCGTTGCGATATGGCACGGTTCTCAGCACGCCGCCCATGGCCGCCACATGGTAGTTGAAGGTCGGATAACCGCCGAGCGAAGTGACGACAATGCTGCCCGCCTGCACATATTGCCTGCAGGCCATTTCCAAGAGCCCGTCAATGCCGCGGTCCACGCTGATGTTTTCGGGCCTGCCGCCAATATGAGCCGCAAGCGCCGTGCGCAGGTCGAAATTTTCCGGGTCGGCATATTGCCAAAGGCCGGCCACATCACCCTTCAGCGCGGTGATCACCTTGGGCGACGGCCCGAACCCGCTTTCATTGGCACCCAGCCTTGCGGCAAACGGCCTGCCGCGCTGGCGTATCAGGGTTTCCGGGCCGACAAACGGGATCGTGTCGGGCAGGGCAGCGATATGCGGCGTCAGTTTCGGGCGGATCATTGGCACTTTCCGGCTTGGGTCTGGCCAATTATGACCGCAGCGGGCCGGGCGGCAAGCGCCGCGGGGCAATTGCCCGCAACAATCGTCAATTTGCGCATTGATTGTGCCCGGCCTTTTCTCTATCCACCGTGCCGTTGGAGAGGTGGCCGAGTGGTCGAAGGCGCGCCCCTGCTAAGGGCGTAGAGGCGAAAGCTTCTCGTGGGTTCGAATCCCATCCTCTCCGCCATGTCTTTCAAGCCTGATTGCCGCATTCGCTTGCGCCAGTCTGTGCGGTCCGATCCGGCTTCGGCCTGGGTCCAAACTCGGCAGCAGTGAATAATCGCTGGGATACCCATCACGGATTCATTGGCGCGCACCACCCGGCCCGCTATAGATTGCCGTCACAACCGGAAGCACCAGATGGACATTCAAAAACGCCTCGACTTTGCAATCGGCATCGCGCGTGAGGCAGGGGCATTCGCCAGCCGGCATTTCGCGGCCATTGACTCGCTGGTCATTGAAAGCAAGGGCCATCAGGATCTTGTTTCCAATGCCGACAAGGAAACAGAAAAACTGATCCGCAGCGCCATTGCGGCGGCGTTTCCCGATGACGGCATTGTCGGAGAGGAATATGGCCGCGTGCATGGCACATCCGGTTTTGACTGGGTGATCGACCCGATCGACGGCACTGCGAACTTCGTACGGGCAATACCGCAATGGTGCGTGGCGCTGGCCGTCGCGCGGCATGGCGAGGCGGTGATCGGCGTCATCAACGAGCCGTCATCTGGCGAATTGTTCCATGCCATGAAAGGCGGCGGCGCGTTTTGCAACGGCAAACCGATCCTGGCGGCCAGAGGGTCGGATATCGGCGAGGGTTCGGTCGGCACCGGCTATTCCGGGCGTGCGCCGGGCGAAAACATCATCAAGGTTGTTGCCCGGCTTGTCGCCTCCGGCTCGATGTTTTTTCGCAATGCATCAGGCGCCCTGATGCTGGCCTATGTCGCCGCTGGCCGCCTGCTGGGCTATGTCGAAGAGCATATGAACAGCTGGGATTGCCTTGGCGGGCTGCTGATCATCGAGGAAGCCGGCGGTGTGATCGTCAAGCCGGATGCTGAAACGGTGCTTGAACACGGCACCGTGGTCATTGCGGCGGGACCAAACGTGTTTGGCGAGATCAGCAAACTCGCAGACGATTGCTTCTCCCGCTGAGCTTATTGGCCGAGCAGCACCATGCCTTTCAGCGGCAGGCGCAGGCTGACATCATCGCCCGGCTTCAGCGGCAGGTCGACATCGGGGCAGACGGCGAACACGGCGCCGACTTCGGTTTCGGTTTCGCATTCAAGATGGCGTCCGACATAGGTGACCTTGCCGAGCCGGGCCGGCAGCGCGCCGATTTCACCGGCAGGCCCGATGCCGATGCGGTTTGGCCGCACCGCAAGTTTCGCCTTGCCTGGCGCCAGCCCGCGCGATGGCATGGAGAGGCTGAGCGAGCCAAGCCGCACTTCTGCGACATCACCCTTTACGCCGGTAATCTCGCACTCCAGCAAATTGGCCTCGCCGATGAAATCCGCCACAAAGGCGTTCGACGGCGTCTCGTATAGATCGCGCGGCGTGCCTTCCTGCGCAATCATCGCATTTTTCATGACGATGATGCGGTCCGAGACCGCCAACGCCTCTTCCTGATCATGCGTCACATAAACGACTGTCAGCCCAAGCCGCGTCTGGATGTCACGGATCTCCTCACGCACCTTGCGGCGCAGTTTGGCGTCAAGGTTCGACAAGGGCTCGTCAAACAGCAAAACCTGCGGCTCCAGCACCAAAGCGCGGGCGACGGCCACACGTTGCTGCTGGCCGCCCGACAATTGGCTGGGCAACCGGGCGCCGAAGTCCTGCAGCCCGACCAGCGAAAGCCCGGCCATGCCGCGTTCGCCGATTTCCTTTTTCGGATAGCCGGAAAATTTCAGGCCGTATTCCACATTTTCGCGCACACTCATATGCGGAAACAGCGCATAGGACTGGAACACCATCGACACGTCGCGGTCTGTCGCCGGCAGGCTTGTCACGTCCTTGCCGCCAATCAGGATTTTCCCAGAAGTCGGCATTTCAAGGCCGGCGATCATCCTCAGCGTGGTCGTCTTGCCGCATCCCGAAGGGCCAAGCAGCGTGACCAGCTTGCCGGTCTCGACATTCAGCGACACATGATCCACGGCCGCCGATTTGGCGCCGGGATAGACTTTGCTGATATCCACGAATTCAACGGATGCAGCCTTGCTCGCAATGTCGACCACTCAACCGCCTCCCGCTATTGTTGCATGCTTGGGAATGTCCACGCTGGCCGGACCCTGTTGCGGATCGCCGTGCGTTCCGCGGCGGCCGATATCGCGTCGCCCCACCACGAACTGCATCAGGCCGATCACCGCAAGCATCACCGCAATCAGCGCGGTCGAATAGGCGATGGCAATGCCGTATTCATTGTTCTCGACCCGCCCGACGATATAGCTCGTCGACAGGTCATAGCGGGCGCTGACCAAAAAGATGACGGCGCTGATGGCGGTCATGGCGCGGACGAACGAATAGACCAGCGCTGCAAGGATGGCTGGCCTGAGCAGGGGCAGGATGATGCGCATGAATGTCTGGAAAGAGTTTGCTCCCAACGTCAGCGAGGATTCGTCGAGGCTCTGGTCGAGCTGCGACATGGAGGCAACGCCTGCGCGCACGCCGACCGGCATGTTGCGGAACACAAATGACAGGATGAGGATGATGGCCGTGCCGGTGATTTCGATGGGCGGCACGTTGAACGCCAGCACATAGGAAACGCCGATCACCGTGCCGGGAATGGCAAATGACAGCATGGTGCCGAATTCAAAGGCGTTCTTGCCGGCAAAGCGCTGGCGCACCAGAAGATAGGCCGTGATCAAGCCAATGATGGCGGTCGGAACCGCCGAGGCGAGCGCGATCCAGAGGGTCGTCCAGAAAGAACTCCATGCAGAGCCCTTCCAATGGATGCCGAATTCATTCCAGCCGACCGCGAAGGCGGTGACATAGTGATTGAGGGTCAGCGAATAATTCACCCCCCATTGCGTCACGAAACTGCCGTAGAAAATCGTGCCGTAAACCACCACGGTCAAGACCATCCACAAACCGGCAATCGCCGTGATTGACCAGGTGAATGCATCCGGCAGCGGTGGATGAACGCCCGAATCGCCTTTGCCGGCCACCGTTGTGTAGGATTTCTTGCCGAGCCAGAACCGCTGAGCGTAAAAGGCCGACAGCGTGAAAACGAGCAGCACGATGGCCAGCACCGCCGCCTGCGCCTGGTCGTATTGCGCACCGACAATGGCGAAGAAGATTTCGGTCGACAGCACGTCGAAATTGCCGCCGAGCACCAGCGGATTGCCGAAATCCGCCATGCTCTCGATGAATCCGAGCAGGAAGGCATTGGCCAATCCTGGCCGCATCAGCGGCAGCGAGACGGTCCAGAAGGTCTGCCAGCGGTTGGCGCGCAGCGTCTGCGCCGCCTCTTCCATGGACGGGCTGACGCCTTCAACCACGCCGATCAGCACCAGAAAGGCAATCGGCGTGAAGGCCAGTGTCTGGGCAATCAGAAGCCCCGGCAAACCGTAGACCCAGCGTGTCGGCTGAATGCCGGTAAGTTCCGCCCAGCCCTGCGTGACCATGCCGGACAGGCCAAACAACAGGATGATCGCCAGTCCGATCACAAAGGGCGGCGTAATGACCGGAAGCACGGTCATGGCCCGCAGGATTTTTCGGAACCGCATGTTTGTGCGCGTCGACAAAAGCGCAAACACCAGGCCGAGCCCGGTGGAGAGCAAGCCGACAAGCACGGCAAGAAACAGCGAATTCCATGCCACGCCGCAGCGCACGCCGCCGGTAAGGCAATCCACGCTCCAGATGCGCCGCGAGAAAAACTTGCCGGCAAAAGCGATGACCGAATAGCTGCCGTCTTCGGTGATCAATGCGCCAGCCAGCATTTTGGCGATCGGCATGAATATGAAGATCGTAACCAGCGCGACAATCAGGCCGATCGAGCTGACGACAAATACGTCGCCGCCGATGGCGCCGCGCGAAGCAATGCCCAGGGTCAGGAGAAACAGGAATGCTGATCCGGTCAGCAATGCGCCATAGCCCATGCCGGTCTGCCGGTCTGCCAACGGGCCGAAAAAATCCGTCAGGAAGGCGAAATTCCAGCCACGCAGACCTATGCCGAACCCTTGCGCAAAGAACCAGAATAGCCCGGCTGACCCGGTGAATATCAGTAGTTTGCCAAACAGCGGATCGTTCTTGCGGCGGCCCCAAAGGGCGAGCGGAACAAGCAGCAGCAGCCCGATGGGTGCGAGCCATGGCTTGTCGCCCTGCGCGGCCAGAAACAGCGCCGGAGCGGTGTCCGCCTCAAGCGGATAGCCGCCGGACAGCCAGGAAAGATTGAAGAAGCCGCTGGTCTGCCCGTACCAGGGCAGGATGGCAAAACCCAGCCATCCCGCCGCCATCCACAGGATGACGGCGGGATGGAGGGTCTTGTAGTCGTGTCGCTGCCGCACGGCTTATTGCGGCAAGGTCGAGACGTCGTCGTCCCACTTTTTCAGCAGCCGCTTGCGTTCATCGGCTGAGCCATATTTCGCAAAATCGTAATCGATCAGCTTGATCTTGGCCAGGTCCGGCGCCAGCGGCGACTGTTCAGCTCCCTTGTTGGACGGGACCTGGAACGATTTCACGTCCTTGGCTTTCGATTGCACTTCCTTGGTCAGCGCCCAGTCATAAAACTTGCGCGCGGAGTCGGGATTGATTGCACCCTTGATGATCGACATCGAGCCGATTTCATAGCCGGTGCCCTCACAAGGCGCGACTGTTTCAATTGGCAGGTTGCTGGCGGCTTGCGCCACCGAATCATGCATGAACACAATGCCGATGGTGGTTTCGCCCAGTCCCGCAGCCTTGATCGGCGCCGAGCCCGACTTCGTGTACTGGTTGATGTTCTTGTGCAGGTCTTTCATGAACTGAAAGCCGCCATCCTCGCCGAACAGCTGCACCATCGTGGCCAGCGTCGTATAGGCGGTGCCGGACGAATTCGGGTTTGCCATCTGGATATGGCCTTTGAATTCAGGCTTCAGCAGGTCTTTCCAGCAGGCGGGCACAGGCAGGTTGTTCTTGGCGAGCAGATCCTTGTTGTAGCCAAAGCCAAGCGCGCCGGAATAGATGCCGATGGTCTTGTTGCCCGAGGCTTCCGCCTGGCGGATTGCCCAGTCATTGAGTTGCTCGCGCATCGGCGACATGTATTCCTCGCTCAAGCCTTCCTGCGCGGCTTGCAAGTGCGGATCGCCCGTGCCGCCCCACCAGATATCGCCCTTCGGATTGTCCTTTTCGGCCTTGACCTGCGCAAAGGTCTCGCCTGAGCTCTTGCGGGTCATATCGACCTTGATGCCGGTTTCCTCTTCAAAACCGCGCGCCACCTGCTGGCACCAGGCTTCGTCAGCGCTGCAATAAAGGGTGAGATTGGCCGCTTGGGCTGATGCAATGGCAGACAATGAGACCGCGCCGAACAAGGCTGCGGCGCCAAAAAGTTTCTTCATGATTTTCCTCCATTCGCGCCTCTTCGCGCGAGTACGAGGACAGTCTGATTGGTTAGCCGACGTAATGCAAGCGGGGGGCCGCAAATGCGGCCCTGCAGTCAATGGGAGCGGGGCCCGCGCTCCTCAATTCAGCTCATTGGCATGGGCAAGCTGAACCTGCACCACATCGCAGCGCCCTGTGGCAAAAGCAGCGGCGCAGCCATCAAGATAGAATTGCCAACCGCGCAAAAAGTCTTCGCCATAGCCCAGTTTTTGTATGCGCGGCCTTTGCGCAATCATCCGCTCGCTCCAGATGCGGCAGGTGCGTGCATAGTCCTGTCCAAACGCGTAAGTGTTACGGACCCGCAGCCCGGCCTTGGCGGCTTCGTGGGAGATCATGGCCGCACACGGCAGCATGCCGCCCGGGAAGACATGCTGGCGGATGAAGTCAGAGCGGCCGCGATAAACCGCAAACTCTGCATCCGGCACGGTTATCGCCTGCAATACCGCCCGCCCGCCAGCTGCAAGCCTGTCCTTGATTGTTGAGAAATAGACCGGCCAATAGCGTTCACCCACAGCCTCTATCATCTCGATTGAAACGATGTTGTCATAGCGGCCGGAAGTCTTGCGGTAATCCTGCAGGCGCACCTCAGCGCAGCCATCCAGGCGCGCATCGGCATAGCCCTTTTGCGATGGCGAGAGCGTGATTGCGGTCACCCGGTGGCCGCAATCGGCAGCTTGCTGAGCAAAGCCGCCCCAGCCGCAGCCGATTTCAAGCAGGCTCTCGCCTGGCGCCAGCATTGACAGGATCCGCTGGTTCTTGCGTGCCTGCGCCCGTTCCAGGTCATCTCCCTGGTTGAACAGGGCCGAGGAATAGGTCATGCCGGGGTCAAGCCAGAGTTGGTAGAATTCGTTGCCCACGTCGTAATGTGCCCGGATGTTGCGCTGGGAACCGCGCAGGCTGTTAAGGCGGACCAAACGGTCAACGAGCCGCATTTGCATTGACTGCAGCCGCCCCGGCGCGTCCCATTCGCCAAGAAAGCCAAGATTGCGCAATGCCAGCGAAAGCACGCTTTCCAGCGTTTCGCTGTGCCAGTCGCCAGCGATCCAGCTTTCACCCAATCCCACATCGCCACGCATGGCCAGGCGCGGCAAAAATCGCCAATCGCGGATTTGCAGCTCGGCCTCCGGGCCGGCAGTCCCGAAGCGGTGACGGGTGCCTTCCGGGGTCGTCAAAGTCAGAATTCCATCCCCGATCCCTTCGAGGGACGTGAGGAAGCGGGTTTTAAGCGCGCGGGTTACAAGCGTCATCGGCTGATTTCCTCGTCTGGTGGAGCAGGAAGACGGCGATAGGCGGCGCCTTTCATTTTCAACCGCAGCGCATGCCAGTAGATTTGCGCGAGTACGCTGAGCGATCCGCGGGGGCGGCGCAAGGCAAACGCCAGGGCTGCGCGCGCCGTCAGCGGCGTCAACTGGCCTGTCATGGCTGTGTCGATGCCGCCATTGCCGTCGGTCTGCCGAATGCGAATGGCAATGCGGTCGGGGTGAAGGGCAAAGCTGAAGCTGTACTCCCCGGCCACGTCCTGAAAGGGCGAGACGTGAAACACTTTCCGCGCCTTGAGCACGGCATCGGGCAGGATCGGCACCAGGCCCGCATGGGCCAGCAGATAGCTGTGGCGCTGGCCGAAGGTGTTGTTGACCTCGGCGATGAAGGCGACAAGCGCATCGCCATCGATGATCATCCAAAAGCTGACCGGATTGAACCAATCGCCCAAAAATCTTGGCTGCGCCAAAAGCGCAAGAACCGTACCTGGCCGGCGGGAAATGCCGGCCGCCGCGAACTGGCGCCACGCCCATTCCGCGCCGGTCCCCGCGCCGCGCTCGCC
>JBATMU010000429.1:0-6112 GCA_049289995.1 Rhizobiaceae bacterium
GGGTTTTATTTCATCGCCATGTTCGAGGCGCTGAAGATCACCGATCCGGTGTCAACGGGCGCAGTGTTCACTCTTATGCCGCTGATGAGTGCAGGCTTCGGCTGGCTGTTTCTCAAGCAGGCGCCGCGGCCTTTCGTGCTGGCCTGCCTGATTGTGGCCGGGGCAGGCGCCGTCTGGGTCATCTTTGATGGCGATGTCGAGGCTCTTCAGGCGTTTGCTGTCGGCAAGGGCGAAGTGATTTTCTTTTTCGGCTGCGTGGCGCATGCCGCCTATTCGCCGCTGGTCCGGCTGCTGAACAGGGGCGAGCCGGTTGCCGAATTCACCTTTTACACCCTTGCCGGGTCGCTGATTGCCGTTTCGCTATATGGCGCGAGAGAAACCCTCGCCACGGATTGGGCATCCATGCCGGCAATCGTCTGGATCGCTGTTGGCTATCTGTCGGTGTTTACCACCGGGATCACATTTTTCCTTCTGCAATTTTCTTCCATGCGGCTGCCCGCCGCCAAGGTCATGGCCTACGGTTATCTGACGCCGGTTTTCATCATCCTTATCGAAGGCTTTGCCGGGCATGGCTGGGCGTCGTTTTCCGTTGTGGCGGGCGCGCTGGTCATCGTTGCCGCGCTTGCCGCACTGGTGGCGGCGCGCGACTGATAAGGCCGTGGACTCATAAACAGGATCGAAATGGTATGAGCGCCGCATGCCAGGAGCGGGACCGCAGGAAGCCGTTTGGCTTTCAAGGGCTTGCGACGCCGCAGGCGGGCAAATCGGCCATATCCGAAAGGACGACCGAACGGCTGCGAACTGCGGCGTCGAACCGCTCAACCGGGGGGCAAGCCCCGCATTTCGCGCCTCTCCTGGCATTTCCTTGCCGTTCGAGCCGCCATTTCGACCCGGTTCATGAGTTCACGGCCTGGCCTGGTTTGAACGAGACAAACCGCATGGCTGCGAGATAGCCTATGGCAGCCGGGATCAGGCAAAGCAGGAACAGAACTTTTGCGGCGTCCGCGCCTCCGGCTCCGGTTGCAGCAAAACCGGTCTGGTTGACGATGATGCCGGAATAGGCAGCGCCAAGCGCATAGCCGAGCCGCTGGATGGTCGAGATCGCTGACGTGACACGTTCGGAATCGCCTTCAGCCGCTTGTGCTGCGGCGCGGCGGAATACCGATGTCCAGGCGATGCCGAAGCCGCCGCCAAGGCCTGCCGCACACAAGGCGAGCAGCCATTTTGCGCCAGACGGCACGGCAAAAGCCAGAACGGCGATAGACAGGATCGAAAGCGCATAGCCGCCCAAAATGGCCGCTTTTTCGAACCGCAAAGGCAGACCCGCAACCAGCATGGCGGCAATCGTCCAGCCAACCGACTCGAGGGTGAGGATCAGCCCGGTCTGCACGGCGCTCATGCCATGCAGGGCTGCAAGGAAGACCGGCGCATAGACCATGAAGGCGATGGTTGATGCGGAAAGCGCCAGCACCATCAACAGGGCGGCTCCTGCAGGTGTTGCCGGATTGGCCGCGCCAAGCGGCAGCAGGCGGCTGGCGCCGGCTTTCTGGTCATGAGCTGCGAAAAGGCCGATCAGCGCCAAGCCGGACGCCGCCAGGAGCATGGCGAATGCAGGCCTGCCCGTGATGCCGGATGCGGCAAAGGCAATGACGCCAAAGGACAGGATTGCGATGCGCATGGCGGGAAATCCCGCCGTGTCTTTGGCTGGCGGCCTTTCGTCCTCAGGCAGGAAACGAAGCACCGCGGCGGCAAACAAAGCTGCTTGAAAGGCAAAGGCTGCAAAAGCAGCGGGCCAGCCCCAGGATTGCGCCAGAAGCGCGCCAAACAGCGGCCCGGCAAAGGCCGATATGCCCCAGACAGCGGAAATGGCGGCAATCACCCTTCCCAGCAGCCGGTCCGGAAACAGCCGCCAGGCGCCGATCAGCGACATGGCGACCAGCGCGCCGCCGCCCATGCCTTGCAGAAGGCGTCCGGCCAGCATGACCGGCATGACTGGGGCGGCCGCACTGACCACACATCCGGCCAAATAGGCCAATGCCGCCAGCGCCATGGCGCGGCGCAGGCCAAGCCGCAGAACGATCAGCGCGCTTGCTGCTCCGGCGGCAATCGAGCCCACCTCGTAAAGCGCCGTCAGCCAGGCGACCAGGGTCTGGCCACCGATGCCGGCGACGATTTGCGGGGTGATGGACGCGACCATGAGTTCGTCGCCGGCATGCAACCAGACGCCGAAGGCCAGCAGGACCAGCTTGCCTGCATGACCCGAACGCGCCAGATCGCGCCAGCTTGCCTGCGTCTCAGGTCCGTGGCTGGAGGCCATTGACGAAAAGCTGTTCGAGGAAACGGGCGGCGTCTTCAAAACGGCCCAGGCCGCCGCGGTCGGGCCCGAGAACGGCGCGCACCTGGGTGTCGAAATCGGCATAGTGCTGGGTTGTGGCCCAGATCGAAAAAAGCAGATGCCAAGGGTCGGTCTTGTTGATTTTGCCGGCCCGCATCCAACCCTTGATGATCTCAGCCTTTTCGTCGACCAGCGGCTTCAGTTCGCTTTCCAGCATGGCGGCGATACGCGGCGCGCCCTGCAGGATTTCATTGGCGAACAGCCGGCTCTCACGCGGGTAATCACGCGCCATTTCAAGCTTGCGGCGGATATAGGAGCGCAGTTCGGTCAACGGATCGCCAATGTCATCAAGTTCGCGCAGCGGCGCCAGCCAGGTTTCCAGAAGCCGGTGGATCAGCGTTTGGAAAATCGCTTCCTTGCCTTTGAAATAATAGAGCAGATTGGGTTTTGACATGCCGGCGGCTTCGGCAATCTGGTCGATTGTGGCCCCTTTGAAGCCATGGGCGGAAAAGACGTCCAGGGCGGCGTCAAGAATGATGTCGGTCTTTTCGCGCTGGATGCGGGTCTTCGGCGCCGCAGCTGGCATGTCGCATTCCCTCCTTTGGCCAGCGTCCCGGTGAAAAGCCCGGTGAAAATGAATGGGCGGGCGGTGACTCTTTCCTTGACCGGCAAAATGGCGGTGCTACCGTTTGTCCAACCGGTCAAAAATTTCGTAGCACCTGCATCGAAGAAAACCAAGGTCCGGCAAGTCTGGCAATACCCAAAGGGATGGAGAACACCGAATGTCCAACAGGCTGAATGCCGCGCCCAATGACCTGAGCGCCTTCTGGATGCCATTTACGTCCAACCGCCAGTTCAAGAAAGCGCCGCGCATGCTCGTGGCTGCCAAGGACATGCACTACACCTCTGCCGATGGCCGCCAGATTCTCGACGGTACGGCAGGTCTTTGGTGCTGCAATGCCGGGCATACGCGGCCGAGAATCACCAAGGCCATCCAGGAGCAGGCCGCCGAGCTTGACTATGCGCCGGCCTTCCAGATGGGCCATCCGCTGGCCTTCCAGGCGGCGAGCCGGCTGGTGGACATTGCACCGAAAGGCCTCGACCATGTGCTGTTCACCAATTCGGGCTCCGAGTCGGTCGAAACCGCGTTGAAGCTTGCACTTGCCTACCAGCGGGTGAAGGGCGAGGGGACGC
Source organism: Rhizobiaceae bacterium (assembly GCA_049289995.1). Classification (GTDB taxonomy): domain Bacteria; phylum Pseudomonadota; class Alphaproteobacteria; order Rhizobiales; family Rhizobiaceae; genus JBATMU01. The sequence continues at coordinate 3,530 of JBATMU010000429.1, forward strand.
GCACACGGCTGATCGGCCGCGAACGCGGCTATCACGGCGTCAATTTCGGCGGCATTTCGGTGGGCGGCATCGTCACCAACCGCAAGATGTTCGGCACGCTTCTGGGCGGGGTCGATCACATGCCGCATACCCATCAGCCGGCGAAAAACGCGTTCACCCGCGGCGAGCCGGAACATGGAGCGGAACTCGCAGACGAACTGGAGCGGATCGTCACGCTGCATGACGCTTCCACCATCGCCGCCGTCATAGTCGAGCCGGTGGCCGGTTCAACCGGCGTGCTGATTCCGCCAAAAGGCTATCTCAAGCGCCTGCGCCAGATTTGCGACAAGCACGGCATCCTGTTGATTTTCGATGAGGTCATCACCGGCTTCGGGCGGATGGGCACGCCGTTTGCTGCCGATTATTATGATGTGATGCCCGACATCATGGTCACCGCAAAGGGCGTGACCAATGGCGTCATCCCGATGGGGGCGGTGTTCGTCAAGGGCGCCATCCATGATGCGTTCATGACTGGCCCAGAGCACATGATCGAGTTCTTCCACGGCTATACCTATTCGGGCAATCCGATTGCCTCGGCCGCCTGCGTGGCGACGCTCGACACCTACCGCGAAGAGGGGCTTTTGACGCGCGGGGCGGAGCTCGCGCCCTATTGGGAGGATGCGCTGCATTCGCTCAAGGGCGAGCCGCATGTCATCGACATCCGCAATATCGGGCTGATCGGCGCGATCGAACTGGCCTCCATTCCGGGCGAGCCGACCAAGCGGGCGTTTTCGGCCTTCGTGAAGGCCTTCGAGCGCGGCGCGCTGATCCGCACAACCGGCGACATCATCGCGCTGTCGCCGCCGCTGATCATTTCCAAAGCACAGATCGACGAATTGATCGACCATGTGCGCGCCGTCTTGCGCGCCGTGGACTGACGCAGGAGAGCATCATGCCCACTGAAACCAACATGCGCATCAATTCCGACCGGCTGTGGGATTCGCTGATGGAAATGGCGAAGATCGGACCGGGCGTGGCGGGCGGCAATAACCGCCAGACACTGACCGATGCGGATGGCGAGGGCCGCCACCTGTTCAAGCGCTGGTGCGAAGAGGCTGGCCTGTCGATGGGCGTCGACACGATGGGCAACATGTTCTTCCGCCGCGAGGGAACCGAGCCAGAGGCGCTGCCGGTCTATGTCGGCAGCCATCTCGACACCCAGCCGACGGGCGGCAAATATGACGGGGTGCTCGGCGTGCTGGCCGGGCTGGAGATCGTGCGCACGCTCAACGATCTCGGCATCAAGACAAAACATCCGATCGTGGTGACCAACTGGACCAATGAGGAAGGCACGCGCTTTGCGCCGGCTATGCTGGCCTCGGGCGTGTTTGCCGGGGTGCACAGCGAGGACTTTGCCAATTCCCGCAAGGACCGGGCCGGCCTCAGCTTTGGCGATGAACTGGCGCGCATCGGCTGGAAGGGCGACGAGCCGGTTGGCCAGCGCAAGATGAAGGCGTTTTTCGAACTGCATATCGAGCAGGGGCCGATCCTTGAAGACGAGGATATCGACATCGGCGTGGTCACCCATGGCCAGGGCCTGAAATGGCTGCAGGTGACGTTGACCGGCAAGGAAGCGCATACCGGCTCCACCCCGATGCCAAAGCGCCGCAATGCCGGGCTCGGCATGGCGCGCGTCATCGAAATGGTCCACGAAGTGGCGATGGACTATCAGCCCGATGCAGTCGGCGCGGTCGGCCACATGGAGGCGTTTCCGAATTCGCGCAACATCATTGCCGGCAAGACGGTGTTCACCGTCGATATCCGTTCACCGGAAAAGGCCGTGCTCGACGAAATGGACCTCAGGGTGAGGGCCGGTGTCGAACTGATCTGCGAGGCGCTCGATATTTCATTCGAGATCGAGCAGGTCGGGCATTTTGATCCGGTCACCTTTGACGAGGGCTGCGTGACAGCGGTGCGCAATGCCGCCGAAAAGCTCGGCTACACGCATCGCAACATCGTCTCGGGCGCCGGTCACGATGCTTGCTGGATCAACCGCGTGGCGCCGACTTCGATGGTCATGTGCCCGTGTGTCGACGGGCTTTCCCACAACGAAGCCGAGGAGATTTTCCCCGAATGGGCGGCGGCAGGGGCGGACGTGCTCCTGCATGCCGTGGTCGAGACGGCGGGGGTTGTGGGGTGAGGGTGGGGTATTCCCGCTCTGTTGTTTGAAATTCCTTGAAAGGTCCACCCATGTCCAAAGTCATCAAGAACGGAACCATCGTCACCGCCGACCGCACATGGAAGGCCGACGTTCTCATCAAGCATGACAAGATCGTCGCCATCGGGCCGGACCTGCATGGCGATCACGAGCTGGACGCCACCGGCTGTTATGTCATGCCGGGCGGCATTGATCCGCACACGCATCTGGAAATGCCGTTCATGGGCACTTACTCCGCCGATGATTTCGAAAGCGGCACGCGCGCGGCGCTGTCGGGCGGCACGACCATGGTGGTGGATTTCTGCCTGCCTGCCCCCGGCCAGTCACTGCTCGAAGCCCTGCAGATGTGGGACAACAAGACCTCGAAAGCCTGCTCGGACTATTCG
>JBATMU010000430.1:0-3468 GCA_049289995.1 Rhizobiaceae bacterium
GCCAGGATGCCGTCCGGGCCGAAGACAATTTCCTCGACCTGCGCAGAGCCAGAAACGCAAAGGTGCAGGATCGAACAGCGCTGCGCCAATTCAGCGGGCGTGGCGGCTTCCTGCGCGCCCATGGCCAACAGGGATTCGACCGGCGCGCGGTTGCGATGGCCCATGACCACCAAGGGATAGCCTTTTCGCAAGATGTTGGCGGCCATGCCGCGGCCCATCAAGCCGACGCCGATAAAGCCGATGACCGGTCTTTCACTCATGGCATCCTCCGGCTCTCAATGGCCGCGTTCGAGAAATTTTCGGAAGGCTTCCAGCGTTCTGGCGCTGACATGGTGTTCAATGCCTTCGGCGTCACGCAAAGCTGTTTCGGCGTCAATGCCCAGACTGAGCAGGAATTTCTCGACGATTTCATGCCGGGTGCGGCTCTGCGCGGCCATATGGCGGCCGGCATCGGTAAGAAAGATGCCGCGATAGGGCTTGCGCTGCACCAGCCCGTCTTCGATCATTTTCTTGAGCATGCGCGCCACGGTTGGCTGCGCCACGCCAAGCCGCTCGGCGATATCGACCTGACGGGCTTCGCCGCCATTGGCCAGAAGGCTGGAGATCAGCTCGACATAATCCTCGCTCAGCTCGGCCCGGCGCGCCTGCCGCGCCTGCCGAAAGGCTTCGGCCTGAAGCTGGACGTCGGGCAGGGGAGAGGGTTTCTTCATGGCAGGCCATTCCATGCTGTGTGCCGCTGTCTTTTGGCCTGAATTGGCTTTTGCGGCAACGGGGCTTGCACAAATTAGCAAAGCAGATACATTATAGCACAACACATAATGATTTGGGGCCGACATGACTGCCATTTTGCCGGGAGCGCCGGGTGAAGACGCCACGTTGACAGAGCGCACGGACCACGCGCTGCGCGAGGTCATCGAAGGACGCCGCACCGGATTGCGCGCCTGGCTGCCGATCTTCGGGCCGGCGGTGATTGCGTCCATCGCCTATATGGACCCCGGCAATTTCGCGACAAACATCCAGGCCGGTTCCCAATATGGCTATGCGCTGTTGTGGGTGGTGCTGGGCGCCAACATGATCGCCATGCTGTTCCAGTCGCTGTCGGCCAAGCTCGGCATCGTGACGCGCAAGAACCTCGCAGAAATGTGCCGCGACACCTATCCCAAGCCAATGGTCTGGATCATGTGGGTGTTGAGCGAGATTGCCGCCATGGCCACCGACCTTGCCGAGTTCCTCGGCGGGGCGATCGGGCTGTCTCTGCTGTTTGGCCTGCCGCTGTTCTGGGGCATGGTGGTGACGGCCATCATCACCTACGGCATCCTGATTGCCGAGCGCTCCGGTTTCAGGCCGATGGAGTTGATCATTGGCGCGCTGGTGGCGGTGATTGCGCTTTGCTATGTCGTCGAGTTGTTTATCGCGCCGATATCCTGGGGCGGCGTGGCGGCGGGTATCAGCACGCCGAACCTTCCCGATTATGGCGCCTTGCTGATTTCGGTCGGCATTATCGGCGCAACCGTCATGCCGCATGCCGTTTTCCTGCATTCAGGCCTGACTCAGGGGCGGGGCAATCCGAAAAACGCGGTTGAAACGCGCCGATTGCTGGGTTTCTCGAACCGCGAGGTGGTGATTGCACTGGCCGTGGCCGGCGTCGTCAACCTGTCGATGGTCATCATGGCTTCCGCCGCATTCCATCCCGAAAATTCCGAAGTGGCGTCCATCGAAACTGCCTATCTGACGCTGACGCCTCTATTGGGCGGCATGGCGGCAACCGCCTTCCTGATTTCGCTGATTGCGTCCGGCGTTTCGAGTTCTGTGGTCGGCACGATGGCCGGACAGATGATCATGCAGGGCTTTGTGGGCTTCCGCATTCCGCTGTGGCTGCGGCGGGCGGTGACCATGGTGCCAGCCTTCGTGGTGATCGGCATGGGCTATGACGCGACCAATGCGCTGGTGATGAGCCAGGTCGTGCTGTCACTGGCCTTGCCTATCCCGATGCTGTCACTGCTGCATTTCACCTCAAGCCGGCGGATCATGGGGGAATTTGTCAATTCACGCCTCGTGTTCGGCTTCGCGTCCATCGGCGCACTGATCGTGCTGACGCTGAATTTCGTGCTGCTGGCCGGAGCGGCGGGCATCGGCATTCCGGGCTTTGAAGCCGGTCACTAGGGGAGTGACCCCGGGCTTGCGGTTTTTCGTGTTGACCCAGCAAGCCGCCCTGCCTATGTATCGCCGCACTTCTGAGGGGAGCGGTTTGCCGCTTTCTTTCGCCAAACGGCCATGCCGTCCGGCGGGCCGGTAGCTCAGCGGTAGAGCACGTGACTTTTAATCATGTGGTCGAGGGTTCGATTCCCTCCCGGCTCACCACCAACTTTTCGCTTTTCCCGCTGCTTCGAAACGTCGCCAGGATGACGCCTGCCATGACCAGCGCAATACCGGCCGCGTGAAAGGCTTCAAAGGTTTCGCCCAAAACCAGGATGGCGAGGACCACGCCATAAGGTGACATGAGATAGGTGAAATGACCGGCCAGTGTCGGCCCGAGCACGCGGACGCCGTATTGAAAGCCGAGAAATGACGCCAACGAGCCGAACAACACGATGCCGGCAAGCCCCATCCAGGCGCGGGTGCTGGATGGAAGCATGCCACCGGACTGGATTTCGGCGAGGGCCGCAGGGGCCAATACCAGCGCGCCGAAAAACGCCAGAAGTGCAAATTGCTGGAGGTTGGCGACGGCTTTGAGGGCCGGATGCCGGCCAAACACCGCATAGCCAGCCCAGCTCAGCGACGCCAACAGGATCATGAGGTCGCCGATATTGAAGTCCAGCGATGCAAGCACTGACAAATCGCCCTTGAGCACGATGACCGCAACACCGGCAAAGGCGATGACCGAGCCCAGCGCTTCGCGCAGGCCGATCCGCTTCCTGTTGACGGCGGCATCGAGCAGCATGATGAAGACCGGCGAGGTGGTGTAGATCAGCGTCGAATTGGTGGCGGTGGTATGGCGCAGGGCGGCATAAACGACGCCGCCGCAGATGAACATGCCGAGAAAGCCGAGCGCCAATAGGCGCGGCCATTGTTGCCCTGCAAGCCTGGCAAGGCTGCCGAAATTGCCGGCCATGAACGGCAACATGACAAACGAGACGGCCGACCAGCGCAAGAAAGCCAGGATGAACGGCGAGACTTCGGGAATGACCATTCGGCCAAACACGAGGTTTGATGACAAAAACAGCGGGGTTGCCAGCATGACGCCAATGGCGATGCGGCGGGAATGCAACCTGTTATCGGGCAATTGGCGCGTCTCCGTTCACCGGATGGGAACCGGTTTTGGCGCATGATGGGCCGGAGTGATACATTTCATGCGATTCTCCGGCAATGCCGGATTGAGACAAGGATTGCCGCGTGACTGAAAAAACCCGTTCCTGCCTGTCCGTGATCCTCGCCGCCGGTGAGGGGACGCGGATGAAAAGCGCACTG
>JBATMU010000431.1:0-1999 GCA_049289995.1 Rhizobiaceae bacterium
AATACGGCGAAATCCGCTGCATTTGCGCGTCAGAAAACCAAATCACTCATGCCGAATTCCTCCCGGCAACGGGGAATCAGACCAAATACAAATCCGCAAGCATTTTAATGGGTCCTGAGCAAATTCGAACTAAACTAATGTCTTCAACATAAATTTTCTATCTATACGCGATATTATAAACAGCTTTTCGGCCAAAACCCGCCATTCGCCAGAATGCTAGGAGACCGGACATGAACGGGTAACTCCCCGGGCTGGCCCAGGTGAGGCAGGGTTATGATGAAACCATCGAAGATGTGCGCAGCAAGGTCGGTTGGGACCATGCCTATGCCATGCAGCTCGGCTCTCTCAAATCCTGGCTGAAAGCCGACCTGTCGATTGCGCTGGAAACGGCGCTGGTCATGGTGCGCGGGCGCGGGCAGTGATCAGCCAAGCACTTCGCTGACGGCAACCGCACGGCCTTCGGCCACCGATTTCAATGCCGCTTCTGCCAGGACCAAAGACGCCAAGCCATCTTCGCCGGACGGGCGCGGCTTCTTCCTGCCGGCAAGCGCTGCGATGAAATGGGCGATTTCCGCCGCATAGGCATCAGTATAGCGCGTCATGAAAAAATCATGCAGCGGCGGGCGTGTATAGCCGGCCGCACTCGCCACTTCGATGGAGACAGGCCGCTGATTCTCCGCCGAGACCATGCCTTTTGAGCCATGCACTTCAATGCGCTGGTCATAACCATAGGTGGCCCGGCGCGAATTGGAGATGACGCACTGCTTGCCGCTTTTGGTCGTCAGGATCACGCTTGCGGAGTCGAAATCGCCGAGCTTGCCGATCTTCTTGTCGACCAGCACCGAGGCATGCGCCGAAACCGTCGCCGGCTCCTCACCGAGCAGGAAACGGGCCATGTCGAAATCATGGATGGTCATGTCGCGGAAAATCCCGCCCGAGCGCGAAATGTATTCGGCCGGCGGCGCGCCCGGATCGCGCGAGGTGATGGTCACCATTTCGACATCGCCGATGGCGCCGTCGTCGATCGCCTTGCGGACGGCAGCGAAATGCGGATCAAAACGCCGGTTGAAGCCAACCATCAGCGTGCCGCGCGCCGCCTTCACGGCCTCAAGACAGGCCACTACACGGTTGACATTGAGGTCGATCGGCTTTTCGCAGAACACCGCTTTTTTCACCCGGACGAAACGCTCGATCAGGTCGGCATGCGTGTCGGTCGGCGTGCAGATGATGACGGCATCGATGTCTTTCGACGCCTCGATCTGGTCAATCGTGCGGACATCGGCGCCATAGGCGGCGGCAATGTCGGCGGCAGCTTTCGGGAAGGCATCGGCCACCGCGACCAGCTTGGCGTCGGGATTAAGCGAGACGGCCTTGGCGTGAACCTTGCCGATGCGGCCTGCTCCCAGAAGGGCAAAACGAACTGTCATGTCAGAACCTCCGGTCCGGGCCTGCCTTTGACATCGGCACGCCGCGCAGAAAAGTGTTGAAGCCGCCGGCGCGCGCGCCGTGAGCAAGTGCTTTCCTGCTAATAGGCGCAGTTTCCCGCTTTGGTAAAGTGCTCCAGCGTTTCAAAATGGAATATTTGTGCTGATTATTCCATTTTGAAACATTCGTAGCGATTCACCGCGGCCGCCACACTCTTTTGACAGCCGCTAGACCGATGCCGCCAACAGGCTGGCATTGCCGCCTGCCGCCGTCGTGTCGACCGAAACGCTGCGTTCCACAGTGAAAGCAGTAGGCTCCAGCCCGGTCACCAGGCGGACCAGCGGACCATTGCGGCGTGACAAGGCACGGCGCAATTCGCCTGGCGCTGCAGCATCAAGGCTCGCCGCCACGCAATCAACCGGCGCATCGGCAAGAGTTTCGGGAGCGATTTGGCCATCAAGCACAGCCAATGGCAGGCCAAGACCCAAAAGCACTTTCAAATCTGCTGCCGCGCCGGGCGCAATTGCCACTACCGCATTGCCGCAAGCCAATGCCAAGACAGTCTGCGCCAACA
>JBATMU010000432.1:0-3341 GCA_049289995.1 Rhizobiaceae bacterium
TTGCACAATTGTCTGCAAGGTCAAAATGGCCGGATCCGAGAATCTGGTCGGCTTTCGTCGTCTACGGCGCTCGTGTCGTCAGCCGTTGACCGGTGCTCTGATATCGCCCGCCGTTAATGTCCGCCGCTCGCCAAAAGCGACAGCGTGCGCACATTGTCGACGCCGTCATTGTCGGTCAACTGCGTCGGATACTCGCCGGTGAAACAGGCGTCGCAATATTGCGGAACCTCGTTGTTGCGTGCCGCTTCGCCGACCGCCCGGTAGAGCCCGTCGATCGACAGGAAGCCGAGCGAATCCACGCGGATGAAATTGGCCATTTCGGCTATCGACATGCGCGAGGCCAGGAGCTTGGCGGTCTCGGGCGTATCGACGCCGTAAAAGCACGAGGCCCGGGTCGGCGGCGAGGCGATCCGCATGTGCACTTCGCGCGCCCCGGCATCGCGCACCATCTGCACGATCTTCTGGCTGGTCGTGCCGCGCACGATGGAATCATCAACCAGCACGACGCGCTTGCCCTCCAGCACCTGCCTGTTGGCATTGTGCTTGAGCTTGACGCCCATGTGGCGGATGGAATCGGACGGCTGGATGAAGGTACGGCCGACATAGTGGTTGCGGATGATGCCGAGCTCGAACGGCAGGCCTGCCGCTTGGGCAAAGCCGATGGCCGCCGGAACGCCCGAATCGGGCACCGGCACGACAATGTCGGCGTCCACCGGGCTTTCCAGCGCCAGTTCTGCGCCGATCTGCTTGCGCACGCCGTAGACATTGCGCCCGTCGACCGAGGAATCCGGGCGAGCGAAATAGACATATTCGAATATGCAGAAGCGCGGCTTGACGCCTTCAAACGGGAACCGGCTTTCCAGCCCCTTGGGCGAAATGATGACCATTTCGCCGGGCTTCACGTCGCGCACGAAGCGTGCGCCGATAATGTCGAGCGCGCAGGTTTCTGATGCCAGGATCCACGCGCCGTCAAGATCGCCCAGCACCAGCGGGCGGATGCCGAGCGGATCGCGGCAGCCGAGCATTTTCTTCGATGACAGCGCCACCAGCGAAAAAGCCCCTTCAAGCTGGCGCACCGCTTCAATGAAACGGGCGTTGAAATCCTTTTCGCGGCTGGTCGCCACCAGATGCAGGATGGTCTCGGTGTCCGATGTCGAGGAGAAAATCGCGCCCTGTTTCTGCAAGGTGCGCTGCAGGGTCAGCGCATTGGTGATGTTGCCGTTGTGGGCGACCGCAAAGCCGCCATCGGCAAGCTCGGCAAACAGCGGCTGCACATTGCGCAGGCCCGCGCCGCCCGTGGTCGAATAGCGCGTGTGGCCGATGGCGCGCGTGCCCTTGAGCTGCGCCAGGATTTCCGGGCTGGTGAATGTGTCGCCGATCAGCCCGATATGGCGTTCGACATGAAACTGGGCGCCGTCACACGAGACGATGCCAGCCGCTTCCTGGCCGCGATGCTGCAGCGCATGCAGGCCGAGCGTGGTGATGGCCGCCGCATCCTGCCGCCCGAAAATGCCGAAAACCCCGCACTCGTCGTGAAACGCGTCGCCTTCAGGCGCGCAGGCGTCAGAAAATACGTCGCCTTCGGGCGCACATGTGTCTTGGCTGGCTTCCGACATCTGGTGCTTCGCCCCTTGGCGTTTGAGAAATCAGCCGTTGCCCTGACCCTCGGCCGGCTGTTCGCCGCCTGCGTCAGGGTTCAGTTTCTTCAGGATCGTGTTTTCCGGATCGTCAGGCAATGCGGCTTGAAGCCGCTCGCCAATGGCCGCCAGCATGCCGCGTGACTTGGCGTCGGAAATCCATTTGGGCTGGTTGGGTCCGATCAGCCAATCGGAAAACAGCATGGCGACCGCCACCACCAGAATGCCGCGCGCCGCGCCGTAGATGAAGCCCAGCGTCCGGTCTAGCGCGCCGATCCGGCTGTCAATGATGAGATCGGCGATCTTCATGGTGATCAGCGTGACCACGATCAGCGCAACCAGAAAGATGCCGGCCGCTGCCGCGCCCATCGCGGCTTTTTCGTTTTCGATATAGGGGGCAACGAAAGGCGTGACCGTCGGATAAAAGAAGAAGGCGGCTGCGCCTGCCGCCACCCAGGAGGCAACCGACAGGATTTCGCGGGAAAAGCCGCGCACCATGGCCAGCATCGCCGAAACCAGGGTGAAGGCGATGAGAATGCCATCAAGAAGCGTAATCGGCATGCGTCCGGTTTCCCTGTTGGTGATCCTTGGCGGACCCTTCCAATGTTCAGTCGTCCGTCTGGTCCGGGCTGCCCCGCTTTGTCCCGGCGATCCGGGCCACCAGTTCAACCAGCGCAGACGGCTGGAAGGTCCGGCCGCCAAAGCTGTTGGCAGCGTCTTCGCCGCCGCCGGGCAGAACTGCCAGGCCGAAACCCAGCTTTTCAGCCTCTTTCAGCCGCTGCGCCGAAAACCCTACCGGACGCAAGGCGCCCGACAGGCTGATTTCGCCGAAATAGACGCAATCGGGGGGAAGGGCAAGGCCGGACAGGGAGGAAACCAGTGCTGCCGCCACGGCAAGATCGGCCGCCGGCTCGCTGATGCGGTAGCCGCCTGCCACATTCAGATAGACGTCGTTGGTCGAAAACTTGACGCCGCAATGTGATTCCAGCACCGCCAGCACCATGGACAGCCTTGCCGAATCCCAGCCTACGACCGCGCGCCGCGGTGTGCCGAGCGGCGAGGGCGCAACCAGCGCCTGGATCTCGACCAGCACGGGCCGCGTGCCTTCCATGCCCGCAAACACCGCCGCGCCCGGTGATTTTGCGTTGCGTTCGGACAAAAACAGCTCGGAGGGATTGGCAACCTCGCGCAATCCCTTGTCGGACATTTCAAAAACGCCGATTTCATCGGTCGCGCCAAACCGGTTTTTCACCGCCCTGAGGATGCGGTAATGGTGGCCGCCTTCGCCTTCGAAATAAAACACGCCGTCGACCATGTGCTCGACCACGCGCGGCCCGGCAATCTGCCCGTCCTTGGTGACATGGCCGACCAGCACCACCGCCGCGCCTGTGGATTTCGCATAGCGGATCATCGCCTGCGCAGCCGCGCGCACCTGCGTCACCGTGCCCGGGGCCGAATCGGCCATTTCCGTCCAAAGCGTCTGCACCGAATCGAGGATGACCAGATCGGGCCGCGCGCCCTCCTGGAGCGTGGCCAGAATGTCCTCGACATTGGTTTCCGCCGCCAGTTCGACCGGCGCGCCGTCCGCGCCCAGCCGTATGGCGCGCAGCCGGATCTGCGCCACAGCTTCTTCGCCCGATACATAGATGACGCGGTTGCCGCGCCGAGCCAACGCGGCGGCAGCCTGCATCAGCAGCGTCGACT
>JBATMU010000433.1:0-8111 GCA_049289995.1 Rhizobiaceae bacterium
GCATAGAGCGGCCCGGCCCGGTGGATCAAGCCGCCTACCGCCGCGCCGTGCAAGCGTTGGCCGGCTGGGTGCTGACCGCCAGCGAAGGCGGCGAATCCGGTTTCCCGAATGGCACTCTCACCATCGCCAAAGACGGCGCAGCGGGAACAGAAATCGAGAACGATGCAACAAATGGCTACCTGCATGCGGCGTTTTCGTTTCTCGGCGACGGGTCACGGGTGGTGACCGGCGGCAATGACGGCGTGCTGGCAATCTATGGCCGCGATGACGGCAAGCCGCTTGGGTCGCTGCGCGGCGGGCATACGGGTGAAATCCACGGCATAGCCGAAGCCCCGAAGGCCGGGCTGCTTCTCACCTCCAGTGCCGACCAGACGTTGGCGCTGTGGAACTCCGAGACAGGCGAGCTGATCGTCAACATGTACTTTGCCGGCAAGGACTGGATCGTCTGGACGCCGCAGGGCTACTACCATTCCTCGCCGGACGGCGACAATTTCTTCGGCTGGCATGTCAATCAAGGGCAGGACGAAGAAGGCCGTTTCGTCAAGGCGCGGCAATTGAAAACCTATCTGTCGAGCCCGGAAATCATCCGCCGCGCCATCATCCTGCGGTCATCGAAAAAGGCTGTGCAGGAATTGCGCGGCACCGACACCGAATTGCAGAAATTGCTGGAGCGAAAGCCGCCGGAGTTCAATGTCAAGCTCGCCGCCAAGCAGCCCGATCCGGCCAAGGGCCTGGTGGCAGTGGAAGTGGCGATGAGCGGCGAGGCGGGTGACGCTGCGCAGGATTTTGCCATCCTGTCCAATGACCGGCGGGTGTCAGCGGCGCGCAGCGCCTCGGGCGACGGCAAGACGGTGATCTTCGAAATTCCGGTCAGCGAAGGCGAAAACGACATCCGCATCACCGGGCTCAACGAGTTCGGCTACCAGACCGAGCGCTCTGTGAAGGCACTTGGCAACAAGCGGTCGGAAACCGCCAAAAAGGGCAATCTCTATGTGCTGGTGATCGGTGCGGAACGCTATCCGAACCTGCCCAAGGATTGTGCGGGCCGGGCTTGCGACCTGCGCTATCCGGTCGATGACGCCGCCGAGTTCCTGCGCACGGTCAAAGAGAAAACCGCACCGCTTTACCAGTCGATGATCCCGCTGGTGCTGATGAACCGCGAGGCACTGGACGAGAACGGCGACATGGCTGCGGCGGTCGACGCCATTGCCGCCGAGGTGCTTGAACCGGAAAGCGACAATATCCGCGACGAGATGGCCGACTTCCTTGCCAAGCCCGGACCCGATGACACGACCATCGTTTTTCTCGCCGGACACGGCGTGAATATCGACGAGGACTATTTCTTCATTCCGAGCGATGGGCGCAAGCGTTCTGAAGACCGCTGGCAGCGGTCGTCGCTGGTGGAATGGCGCGACATCCAGTCGGCCATTGAGGATGCACAAGGCCGCCGTGTCATGCTGATCGACACCTGCCATGCGGCCAATGCCTTCAATCCGCGGCTGGAAAAGGACGCCGTGGACGCCCGCATCATCGTGTTCTCGGCCACCGATGCCAACAACACCGCCGCAGAGCAGGAAGAGCTTGGCCATGGCGTGTTCACCTATGCGCTGCTGCAGGGCCTGCGCGGCGCAGCCAATGTGTTTGGCGACGGCGTGCGGCTTTTGCCGCTGGCCGGCTATATCGACAAGGAAGTGCGGCGGCTTACCGCCGACCGGCAGGTGCCGCGCTGGTATTGGGCGGAAACCGACAATTTCATTCTGGCGACGCCATGAGGCTTTTGGTCTGCCTCGTGCTGGCGCTGATTTTTGTGACGGCGCCGGCCGTTCTTGCAGCGCCCCGCCCGCCGATGTGCCCCGAAGGCGAAGCGTACTTTCCGCTGTTCTACACCGACCGAACCCTGTTCGACGCCGCTGAAAAACAGGCCGAATCGGTTGCCCCGATCAAGGCCAGGCCAAGCGGGCTGACCGTGCCGCACCACATGCTCGCCGCCCATATCATTGCACGCGGCTTCAAGCTGGCCGATGGTCATCGCTATCGCCGCATCATCGTGCTTTTTCCCGATCATTTCAAAGTTTCCGAGGCGATGTTCGCCACGACCCGGCGCGGGTTCGCCACGCTGAATGGCGTGGTGCCGGTTGACCATGACGCCGTTGAAACCCTGCTCAAGGAAGACGGACTGGCCGAAGAGAATTGCCTGTTTTCGTCAGACCATGGCCTGCAGGCCATGCTGCCATTCATTGCCCGGCACTTCCCGGCAACGCCGATCGTGCCCATTGCCGTATCAATCAAATCGGAGCGTGCGGATTGGGAGCACATGGCCGATCTTTTGGCGGGGCTCGCCGGCCCCGACACGCTGGTGCTGCAATCGACCGATTTCTCGCACTACCTGCCGCACCACGAAGCGCGTCTCGCCGACCAGCAGACGCTTAACATTCTGGCTGCCCGTGACTTCACCGCCCTGGCCGGGCTGGTGCAACCCGATCATGTTGATTCGCTGGGCGCGCTCTACATCCAGATGAAGGTGCAAGACGCTGTTTTTGGCGCCGCACCGCTCGTGTTCGCCAATGAAAATTCCCAGCAATATTCAGATCGTTTCACAAACGAAACGACAAGCTATGTCGGCATGGTGTTTTCCAAAGCACTCGCGGGCGCTCCGGCTCCCGGCCTGCCTGATGCGGAAACGGTCTATCTGGCTGGCGACACCTTTTTCGGCCGCGGCATGACCGGGGTGATGGCGGACCCTGAAGCCGCCGACGCCGTTGCCGGGGCCATCAATGCGCTGACCGCGGGACGAAAACTGGCCGTCAATCTTGAAGGCGTCATCTTGCCCAATGTTCCGGACGGTCTGCCGGAGCTGACGCTGGCCATGCCGGAAAGCCTCGCGACGGGCTTTCTCAAGCGCATCAATGCTGCGGGCATCGGCCTTGCCAACAACCACGCCAACGATCTTGGTCCGAACGGCCTTGCCGAAACGCGCAGCGCATTGCAGGCCGCCGGTCTTGCCCATGCCGGGCAGGGAGAGAAGCTGGCGCTTGGCGGCATGGACGTTGTCATGCTGTCTGACCTCGACACGCATGCCGCCCGCCAGACAGATATCCTGACGCCCGGCATGCTCGATGCGTTGCTGCTGCCAGACGCGGCGCGGCCGGTCATCGCCTTTGTGCATTGGGGCCGGGAATATGTGACCGAACCGGGTGAACGCGAACACTGGCTGGCCGATCAAATGCGGATGCGCGGCGTATCTGCGGTGATAGGCGCACATCCGCATTTGGCGTCACAGGATCTGTCAGTTCTCGCCGGCGGGCAGACGCTGATCTCCCACACCATCGGCAATTTCCTGTTCGATCAATCCGCGGACAAGGCTTCCGGCGCGCTGGCCGAAGTGACCGTGTTCAAACAGGGCACGATTGCCGTCAGGCTCCTGCCCATTCCCAACCTGTTCGACCTCGGCAAGCTGGCGGCACGGCGCTAGCAGGAACCGTCATCCGGCGACAAATAGCACGCGGCAGGCGTTGCCTTTGAAGCGAAGCTGCGCTCGCGCGGCCGGAAGAAATAGAAACTCGCCGGTTTGGACTGCAGGGTCGACCCATCGGCGAATTTCGCAACAGCCTTGAACTGGTGGAACGAGGTCTTTTGCGAAAACAGCTTGAGCCGCGCGGTATAGTCTTTCAGCGTCTTGTTGCCGCGCACCGGCACATCGACCATATAGTCTTTTTTGCCGAGCGGCAGATCGACGTCCTGATAGCGCAGCGCTTCGGGCGAAGCGCCCGAACCGTCGCCGCATTCGGCCAACTCTTCGGGATATTCGATGCGGGCCAGCGCGATATCGACATTGAACGGCTCGCTCTGCGGCCAGTCATGGCCCGATTCATCGGTCCAAGTGTAATCGATCTTGCCAAGGGCGGTGGCAAACAGCTTGTCCTCGCCCCAGACCGCATTGGCGACATCGCCGAACTTGACGGCATTCATCAGCTGCGCCTTGCAGACGCCAAGCTGGTCGGAAGACGGGCACGGAAAGCGCTTGGTCTCCAGCGCCGCCACATCGACACCGGCCTGGGAAAGGATGTCCCTCAGCGGCACGTCCAGCCCGTCGCCAAAATTGCCGAGATCGGCGGAATAGGTTTGCGCGCTTTCCGCCGAGCGTTCCTCATTGACAAATTTCATCGAAATCTTGGCGGACTTGGCGTCACCCCAGCCATAATTGAGGAAGGAAAAAGACGGCCGGAAAGCCACGCAGCCCAGATGGGCCTCGATGGCGAGAAACGGCTTGTTGAAGGTTTCGGAGCTTGAAACTTCGAGCGCCAGCGATTCCACCTTGGCCTTTTTGCCGTTGGTCGCCGCCAGCGACAGTTCGACATAGGCGGGGGCATCTTCCCAGTCCGTCATGTCGAACGGCCATGTGCCTGCGAGGATTTCGCGCGTGCCGCCCCAGGCATCATTGATGTCCTGATCGACCGGATAAATCGCCACGTCCTTTTCCTGCACAAGGTGCTGGTATTGCATCGGCGCCACTTCGGTGATGCGCGCGTCAACGGCAAAACCGATCTCGAAATTGGCCGCGTCACCCCCCGAAGCCGTCTGCGCGCCAATGCGCCCGCCGGCATTGGAGCCGCCTTTTGCGATCAATTTGCGCGGGCCGGTCTCGATGCCCATGTCCCAGACGCTTTCGAACTTTCCACCATCGGCAGCCAGAAAGGTGCCAGCGCCATGCGGCAATCCTTGCCGGAAGCTGCCGTCATGGATGGAGCCATTCGCCCGGGTCAGGCGTCCGGCTCCGTCTTCCAACCCGGTTTTGAAGGCACCTTCGTAGCGGCCGCCATCGGCGCTGCGGCGGATGCCCTGGCCGTCAAGAAGGCCATCGCGCCATTGTCCCTCCAGCACGTCGCCGCTGCGCAGCACCAGCCGGCCCTTGCCTTCTAGGCGGCCGGCTTTCAATTCGCCCTTATAGGTCGAATAGACCGCTTTCGGGTCGTAATCGGCGCTGCCCCTGACCCGCCAGATCAGGCGGCCCTCGCCCTCGGCCAGTCCATCATCGGACAGGCCGGCCATCCCGGCCTTGGGTTCCCAGGTGAATTCCAGCCCGAGTTCAGGATGCGGGTCTTCGACCCTTATGCGGCGGCGCTCCACGCTGTTGGTCTGGCGGTCATGGACGATCTGGAGCCGCTCGGCAAAGACAGGTTCCGCAGACCGGGCTGTTGATGAAACCAAAAGGACCGCAAGGCTTGCGGCAAGCAGGGGCAATCTCGGCATGGGGCGCTCCGGAAATGCAATTTGCGCTGACACTAGCCCAATGGCGAAAAGCCGCAATTGATTTTGCACACTTTAAACAACAGCGCCGGCTTGCCCTTGCAGGCAGCCGGCGCCGGTTTCAACCCGTAGGGCCGATTACTTGATCAGGCTGACAACCCAATCGAAATAGGCCGCGTTGAGGCGGGTGGCGATATTGAACTGCGGGTTCTCGGCAATGTTGACGCCGAGGATGATCCGCTCCTTCTTTTCCTTGTTGTAGTCATAGACCGAGCTGCCCGACGAGCCGGGATAGGTGTCGCACAGATATGCGAAGTTGTTGTCGTCAAAGTCGGCCTTGTTGACGTCACAGGCGACGCGCCACATCGTGGCCAAAGGCTTGTCGCCGGGATAGCCGACGATGTTGGCCTTGAAGCTGGCAGGCTTGTCGAACGAGCCGATCGACAGCCAGCCAAGCTCGTCGCCGACCGGCTTTTCAAGGTTCAGCACGGCCAGATCCCACGGCACAACCGAGCCGTAATTGTCCTTGTACTCGGAAATGAAGCCTTCAAGGATGGTGGCGTCGGTGACGGCGACCTTGTCGAAGGGAATGTCGTTTTCACCATTGATGCCCGGGAAGAATTCCATGGTCTTGCCCCAGCCGCCTTCGTCGTGGCTATAGGCGCAATGGGCGGCGGTGATGATGGTGGAGGCGCCGATCAGCGTGGCCGAGCACGATCCCCACTGGCCGGACGCCGTTTCGGTCCATAATTGGCCGATGGTGCGGAACGGATATTTTGTGGTTTCGGTGACCTGGATGCGGTCATCGTCGCCGAACACCTGACGGCTGGCGTCATCGCCGAACGCCTCGTCCGGGGCGCCGTCTTCCTGGATGTCCAGCGTGCCAGTCGCGCCGCTGACCATGCCGGAAATGAGGCCGCGCAGCGCCTCGCTGGCCGGCTTCTTGGTGATGGTGCCATCCTTTGAGCGCGTCACCGAGGTGAAGCTGTCCTGCATGGCCTTTTCGTCAAGCATCGGAAAATCGCGCGTATCTTCGTCAAGTTTGATGGTGAAAGGCTTGCCCGCCCGTTTGGCGAGTTCAGCCCCGGCAGCCAGGCTGCGGCTGGCTTCGCCATCCTTGCCCGGGCTCGAGGCCGAGACCTGTTGTGCGGAGGCGGAGACGGCGGAGGCGGCGATTGCAATCGCCGAAACCGTAAAAAGTGTTGCGAGACGTGTGTTCATTTCAGTGCTCCCAAATAAGCCCTCGGATGAATGCAACTCAATTCCCCAAAGATGTCCAGATCGTGAAGCGCAAAAAGTTTTTCGGCGGCGCGGACAAGGTCTTTTTGCGCCCATCCTGCGGCGGGCTGCCTTAATGTGCCAAGGGCCGGAAAATCCTGCCGTCAGCCGCAATTAATTCATGATTTGAGTGAAGTTCACGCTTTCGCGCCGGACTGAAACGCCGTTAAATGCCCCGGCGCAACGGTTTGCACCAGTTCTTCAGCGCGCCGTTCCTTCCACGCCCCCGAGGAGGCCGAATTGAACCCAACCCAAAGCCTTAAGGCGAAAACCGCCGCCCTGCTGCTTGCAGCCGCCTTCATGCCGTCTGCGGCGCTTGCCGCCGATGCGCGGCCCGAGACATCGCCGCTCAAGACCGTGCCCGAAGCACGGGCCGAATATTCCAAAGCCAATGCCGGCGCGCCGCGCGTGTTTGGCGGCAAGGTTGCCGAAAAAGGCGCCTTCCCCTTTCAGGTGGCGCTTTTGTCGTCCGACAAGCTCGATGACACGCCGGGCAGCCAGATCGACGCACAGTTTTGCGGAGGCAGCCTGATAGCGCCCGATTGGGTGCTGACAGCCGCCCATTGCCTGGTGTCGGACGGCGAACCGGTGACGGCCGAATCGATGACCATCTTGATCGGCGCCAACAATCTCGGCGAAGGCATGCGGGTGGCGGCCACCGGCGTCATCGTCCACGAAGGCTATTCCGACGAGACGCTGGTCAATGACCTCGGCCTCATCAAGCTCGCCAAGCCGGTCAATGCGCCGGTCGCCAAGCTGGCCGACGCAGAACCTGCGGGCGGCAAGGCCACGCTGATCGGCTGGGGCATGATGGAGGACGGCGGATTTCCCGACGACCTCATGCAGACCGAGATTGACGTGGTTGGCAATGAGTCCTGCAATTCCGGCATCAAGGCGATCTATTCCAAAGACCTTCGCGCCTTCTTCAACGAGTTCCAGGCCTGGAGGATTCCTGAAGCCACGTTCGACCAGGCCACGGCCATGATTTCGTCGGTGATGGCCGATCCGCTGACGCCTGACATGCTGTGCGCAGGCACGGCGACCGGCGCGCGCAGCGCCTGCTATGGCGACAGCGGCGGGCCGCTGTTTCAGGAAAGCGGCGGCACGGCCACCCAGTTCGGCATCGTCTCGTGGGGCGAAGGGCCGGCGGACGCCGACATCAAGTGCGGCCATGCCGAGGCCTATGCGGTGTTCACGCGGGTTGCCAATTACCGCGGCTGGATCGCCGAAAAGTCCGGAGTGAAATGACCGCCAACCGGTTTTTCCACAATCCACACGCTCCATGTCCCTCCACAGGAGACTGAATTGAAAACCCATATGAAACTTCTCGCTGCCGTCCTGGCGCTTTCCGCCTGCCTGCCGTTATTGCCGCAGGCTTTTTCCGCAGAACCGGCCAAGCGCGCCGAACTGTCGCCGATCGGGCGGGTACCCGATGCGCGCGCCAAATGGCGCGCCGCCAAGACCGAGGATGGCCGCATTTTCGGCGGCCAAGCCGCCAAGAAGGATGCCTGGCCGTTCCAGGTGGCGCTGCTGATGACCGAAAGGCTTTCGGATGAGCCCGAATCACAGTTCGACGCCCAATTCTG
>JBATMU010000434.1:0-8678 GCA_049289995.1 Rhizobiaceae bacterium
CAATTCCGCCGTGCTGCAGCTCGGATACAATGGCGCCGGCACGGTTGGCGAAAACCACCATGTCTGCCCGATCCACCCGGAATATTTCGAGCTTCCGAAGGTTGCGCGTGACATCGAAAAGGCCAAGGCGCTTTGGACCGAAAGCGGCGCGGGCGATGTCGAGCTCGAACTGATTTCCTACGATGCCGACTATGCCAAGAACCCGGCAGACGTGATTGCCGCCCAGTGCCGCGAAGCCGGCATCAAGGTCAAGCGCACGGTCATCCCGGGCTCGTCGTTCTGGAATGACTGGACGAAGTATCCGTGGTCCACGACCGAATGGAACATGCGTCCGCTCGGCGTGCAGATCGTGGCGCTCGCCTACCGCACGGGCGAAGCCTGGAACGAATGCGCCTATTCGAACCCGGATTTCGACGCCAAGCTGGCGACTGCACTGGCCATTGCCGATGCAGGCAAGCGCAAGGAAGTCATGAAAGATCTGGAAATGATCCTGCAGGACTCGGGCATCATCAACCAGGCTTTCTGGCGCGCCATTTACCGGCATGCCCATCCGCATGTGAAGGGCCTTAACATGCACCAGACGTTCGAAGTGCATCTGGACAAGGTCTGGCTCGACAAGTGATCTGACTGATCAGGCGGGGAGGGCCGTCGGCCCTTCCCGTCCACGCCGGATCGACATTTTCTTCTAGGCGCCCCGGCGTGGCCAATCCGCAATAAGGGGTGGGCGCGATGCTTATGTTCTTTGTTCGCCGTCTGGGCGTCATGGCGCTCACCATGATCTGCCTGAGCTTGATTGTCTTCTTCTTCGTCAATCTCGAACCGAACCTGAAGAAGCTGGCGACATTCCAGACGGAAAACCGCGCCACCGAGGAAATGAAGGAATCGTGGCTGCTGCGCAACGGCTACCGCGACCCGTTTTTCACACAATATGGCCGTTGGATCGGCCTTTCACCCAAAAAGCCGATTGTTGATCCGGAAACCGGCGCCATCGTTCCGCGCTTTCGCTTTTGCAATGAGCCGGCGGTCGCCACCTATTCCGGGGTTATCCAGGGCGATTTCGGCTGTTCTACCGCGTTTCGCGCCCCGGTTTCCAGCCGGCTTCCCGAAGCTCTGGCTGCTACCGGCGTGTTGATGTTTTGGGTCATGATGGTGATGATCCCTTGCTCGCTCGTCATCGGCGTCTTGTCAGGCATGCGCGAAGGTTCGCGGCTCGACAGGGTGCTGTCTTTCGTTTCCATCGCATCGACCGCCACGCCCGAATATGTTTCGGCCATCATCTTCACGGCAATTTTCGCCACCGGACTCGGCTGGCTCAATGGTTCGGCGGCAACGGCGTTGACGCAAGGACCATCGCTGTGGAATTTCACGCTGCCAGTGATGACGCTGGCCATTTACGGCATCGGCTATATCGCGCGGATGACGCGCGCCTCGATGTCCGAAGTCATGATGGCGCAGTTTATCCGCACCGCGCGGCTCAAGGGCCTATCGTTTACGGGCGTGGTCATGAAGCACGCGCTGCGCAATGCGCTGATTGCGCCATTCACCGTTATCATGCTGCAATTTCCCTGGCTTCTGACCGGCGTGGTCATTGCCGAATCCATCTTCAATTACAAAGGCTTCGGCTGGCTGCTTGTTCAGGCGGCCGGCAATAACGACATCGACATGCTGCTCGCCTGCGGGCTGGTGTCCGTCGCCATTGTTCTGGTCACCCAGCTCATATCCGATATCGGCTATGCGCTTCTCAATCCGCGTATCCGAGTCAGCTGAGGGCAAGCCATGGAAAATGCAGGCACGCTTGCCATCATCACGGGCATCATGTTCAGGCTTTGGCCTGCCTGGGCCGTTCTGGCGCTGACCTATCTGGCGGTTTGGAAATTCAAGAAACGGCTCGGGCTGTTCGGCGAATTGTTCAACAGCTGGACCGGGATTGCCGGCGTTTCGCTGTGCCTTTTCTGGATTGCGGTGGCCTTGTTCGCCAACTGGATTGCGCCCAATGATCCGCGCGGGCAGTTCCTGGTGATGAAGAACGCCGTTCCGGGCCTCACCAATCCAGACGACGGCATTGTCTTTCTGCTGGGCGGCGATCATCTGGCCCGCGACGTGTTCTCGCGGGTGATTTACGGCGCGCGGATCGTGCTTTCCATTGCTCCGGCTGCCACGCTGATCGCCATTCTGGTCGGCGCAAGCTTCGGCCTTCCGGCAGGCTATCTTGGCGGCAAGATCGACAGCCTGATGTCATTCCTTGCCAATCTGGTGCTGGCCTTCCCGGTGATCCTGTTGTTTTACCTCTTGGTCACGCCGGGCATACGCGAAACGGCAATCCCGAAATGGATGGCTGGCGTACTGTTCCTGTTCCCGATCCTGTTTTTCCTGGTGCTGTTCATCTCGCGGTTCCGCACGCAACCGCAGAAATTGGCGATTTATGGCGGGCTGACCCTGCTGCTTGGCGGCTGGGCCTATGCCGGGTTGGTGTTTGACGCCGATCCGCTGGGGCTTCTGTCCATCTCGTCCAACGAGCTCAACATTTTCGTGGCCGTGGTGTTCGCCTCAAGCCCCGGCGTGTTCCGCATCGTGCGTGGCCTGGTGATGGACATCCAGACCCGCGACTATATCGCTGCCGCCCAGACGCGCGGCGAAAGCCCGTGGTACATCATGCTGTGGGAATTGCTGCCCAATGCCCGCGGCCCGCTGATTGTCGATGCCTGCCTGCGTATCGGCTACACCACGATCCTCTTGGGCACGCTCGGCTTTTTTGGTCTTGGCATGGGGCCGGAAAGCCCGGACTGGGGCACTGCCATCAAGGATGGCTCGCAGCCGGCGCAATTGCGGCTCTACACGTGGCAAGGCCTGGTTCCGGCGCTGGCGTTGATGTCGCTGGTGCTCGGGCTCAACCTGCTAGCCGATTCACTGCGTGAAGAATCCCTGAAGGATTGACGCCATGACCGAACCAATCCTCGAAATCGAAAACCTGTCCATTTCGTTCTTCACCAAGGCGGGCGAAATCCCGGCGGTGATGGACTTTTCCTGCAAGGTCATGCCGGGCGAAGCCATGGGCATCGTCGGCGAAAGCGGCTGCGGAAAATCCACGGTGGCGCTCGGCATCATGCGTGACATGGGCAATCGCGGACGCATCGTCGGCGGCACGGTCAAGTTCAAGGGCCGCGACATGGGCAAGATGAGCGATGAAGAGCTTCGCTCCATCCGTGGCTCGCAAATCGCCATGATCTACCAGGAGCCGATGGCCAGCCTCAATCCGGCGATGAAGATCGGCCAGCAATTGATGGAAGTGCCGATCATCCATGAAGGGGTGAGCAAGGAAGACGCCTGGAATCGCGCGCTTGACATGGTAGCCGCCGTCAAACTGCCTGACCCGGAGCGCATGCTGCGCTCCTATCCGCACCAGCTATCTGGTGGCCAGCAGCAGCGCATCGTCATTGCCATGGCGCTTTTGTCGAAACCTGCGCTCCTGCTGCTCGACGAACCGACAACGGCGCTCGATGTGACGGTGGAAGCCGGCATCGTGCAGTTGGTCAAGGAGCTTGGCCGCAAGTTCGGCACATCCATGCTCTTCATCTCGCACAATCTTGGCCTGATCCTCGAGACCTGCGACCGGATAACCGTGATGTATTCGGGCGAAGCGGTGGAGGCAGGCTCAGTCAAGGACGTGTTCGACCGCATGCGGCATCCCTATACGCAGGGGCTGTTCCGCTCGATCCCGCTGCCGGGCGCCGACAAGAATTCTCGGCCGCTGATTGCCATTCCGGGGCAATTGCCGCTGCCGCACCAGCGGCCCAAGGGCTGCAATTTCGGGCCGCGCTGCATGCATTTTGAGGAAGGCCTGTGCAATTCGGCAGAAATACAAATGCATGCGGTTTCGGGCCATGACCGGCACGAAAGCCGATGCCTGAGGTTTGACGCCATCGACTGGGCGAAAATGCCCGACAATCTGCGCAAGAGCGAGCCGGTCAAGCCCGGCAAGACGGTGCTGAAAATCGACAATCTGCGCAAATATTACTCCGTTGCGGCGAATGCGATTTTCGGAGGCGGTGAAGCGCGCGTCGTCAAGGCCAATGAGACGCTGAGCCTTGAAGCGCGCGAATCGGAAACCGTGGCGATTGTCGGCGAATCGGGCTGCGGAAAATCAACGCTCGCCAAGGTTTTGATGGGGCTGGAGACGGCTTCGGGCGGCGCAGTGATGCTGGATGGCACAGCGATTGAAAGCGTGCCGATCCAATCGCGCAAGACCGGCACCATTTCCTCCATCCAGATGGTGTTCCAAAATCCGTTTGACACGCTCAATCCGAGCCAGTCGGTCGGATCGCAAATCATCCGCACGCTGGAAAAGTTCAAGATCGGCGGATCGGTGGAAGCGCGCTCGGCCCGCATGCTGGAACTGCTTGATCTGGTCAAGCTGCCGCGGGCCTTTGCCGAGCGGATGCCGCGCCAGCTATCGGGCGGCCAGAAACAGCGCATCGGCGTGGCGCGGGCCTTTGCCGGCATGCCGAAAGTGGTGGTGGCAGACGAGCCGGTTTCTGCACTCGACGTGTCGGTGCAGGCGGCCGTGACCGAACTTTTGATGGATATCCAGCGCAAGTCCGGCACCACCATGCTGTTCATCAGCCATGATCTATCGGTGGTTCGCTACATCGCCGACCGTGTCGTGGTCATGTATCTGGGCCATATTGTCGAGCAGGGCACGACCGAAGCGGTGTTTTCGCCGCCTTATCATCCCTATACCGAGGCGCTTTTGGCAGCCATTCCGATTGCCGACACCTCGGTCATCAAGAAACACATCGTGCTCGACGGCGACATTCCCTCGGCCATGAACCCGCCGCCGGGATGCCCGTTCCAGACGCGATGCCTTTACAAGAACCAGGTGCCGGGCGGCCTTTGTGAAAAGGAAGTGCCGGAGCACCGGAACATGGGCAATGGCCATTTTATCAAGTGCCATTTGTCAGCCGAGATTTTCGCGGCAATGGAGCCGGTCATCTCTTTCGCCAAACCGGACAAGGATGGCGACCAGACGGCGTCACTTCTTGCCGCCGCCGCAGCCGTCGGCGGATTGGAACCCGGCCCGAACCTTCACGTGACCAAGCCGGTTTATGAGAAGAAAAAGCGTGCCTCGGGCGATGCCGTCCGCGCCATGAAAATGGCTGAAGTGCCGGCAGCAACAACAGCCAAAGCGAAATCGCCGGAAAAGCCAAAGGCATCGGTGAAGCCGCTGGCAAAGGCCGAAGCAAAACCGGCTGCGGCCAAGCAGACCGTCAAGGAAAAGCCGGCAGTCAAGGCAAAGCCGGAAACGAAGCCGCAAGCGGCAGCGAAGGCTCCTGCTGCGCCGAAAGCTTCGGCGGCAGCCAAATCAAAACCGGCGGCCAAACCGGATGATCTGGCCATGATCGCCGGCATCGGCCCGCAGACGGCGAAGCTGCTGGCCGCAGAAGGCGTGACGACCTTCCGCCAGGTGGCTGGCTGGACGAAAAAGGATGTGGCAGGCATTGGCGAAAAACTGCGTTTCCCGGGCCGCATTGAAAGCGAAAACTGGATAGCCCAGGCCAAGGCGCTCGCCAAGGGCGGCGAGGCTGAATATGTCAGGGTGTTCGGCAAAAAACCGCGCTGAGACTTTCGGATCTGGACCGGGACGCGGGCCGAAAAGCCCGCGTCCTTTGCGTTTTTCGCCAGGCATGGCTTCGCTGAAAATTCTGAAAATTGACCAATTGATAAAAATTCCAAACTGAATTAGCGTCCCTCCATCACGGCGGCAAAGGAGGATTGCTGATGGCTGATGGCACCCATAAAGACGGTATTGTTGCGGGCCGCCTGGCGCGTGATGTGCTGGCCGACCATTTCTCCGACCTGCATCCGCCGCTGAACGCCCATGAGGCGCATGTCGAGGCCGATCGCTGTTATTTCTGCCATGATGCGCCGTGCATGACGGCTTGCCCGACCTCCATCGACATTCCGCTGTTCATCCGCCAAATCGCCACCGGCAATCCGATGAGCGCGGCCAAGACAATTTTCAGCCAGAACATCATGGGCGGCATGTGCGCCCGCGTCTGCCCGACCGAGACGCTGTGCGAAGAAGTCTGCGTGCGCGAAACCGCCGAGGGCAGTCCGGTGAAAATCGGCCAGTTGCAGCGTTTCGCAACGGATGCGGCAATGGCGGCAGGCCGGCAGTTTTTTGCGCGCGGCAAGGCAAGCGGCAAATCGGTCGCCATTGCCGGGGCAGGGCCTGCGGGCCTCGCCTGCGCGCACCGGCTGGCCATGCATGGCCATGCCGTCACGGTCTATGAATCGCGGCCCAAGGCAGGCGGGCTCAACGAATATGGCATCGCTTCCTACAAGGCGACCGATGGCATTGCGCAGCGCGAAGTTGACTATGTCACCGCCATTGGCGGCATCAGCGTCAAGCACGGCAAGGCGCTGGGAAAAGACCTTTCGCTGGACAGCCTCGCCAAGGACCATGACGCAGTGTTCCTTGCCATCGGGTTGGGCGGCGTCAATGCGCTTGGTGCGCCCGGCGAGGAAGCGAGCGAGGCGGCGGTCGAATTCATCGCCGACCTGCGCCAGGCTGCAGACCTGCGGAAAATTGCCATTGGCCGGCGCGTCGTGGTGATTGGCGGGGGCATGACCGCGGTCGACTGCGCGGTGCAGGCCAAACTTTTGGGCGCCGAAGAGGTGACCATCTGCTACCGGCGCGGCCCGGACGAGATGAACGCCTCCGCCTATGAGCAGGATCTGGCGGCGGTATACGGCGTGGTGATCCGCCATTGGGTGCAGCCCAAAAAGGTGCTGGCCAAGGGCGGCAAGGCAATCGGCGTCGAGCTTGAATACACCGCAATGAAAGGCGGCAAGCTTTCCGGCACCGGCGAAACCGTCACGCTGGCCGCCGACCAGGTTTTCCGCGCCATCGGCCAGACGCTGGCCTCTATCGCCGGACTGGATCTTGACGGCGGGCGCATCAAGGCCGATGGCGAAGGCCGGACGTCAAACCCGAAAATCTGGGCGGGCGGCGATTGCGTGCGGGCCGGTGAAGACCTGACCGTGACCGCCGTGGCGCAGGGCCGCGACGCCGCCGAAAGCATTCATCGCGCGCTTGGCGCGTAAGACATCCGGGAGAGCGCAATCATGGCTGACATCCGCAGCACTTTTGTCGGTATCAAATCCCCCAATCCGTTCTGGCTGGCTTCGGCCCCGCCGACCGACAAGGCCTACAATGTCGAGCGCGCCTTCAAGGCGGGCTGGGGCGGCGTCGTGTGGAAGACGCTGGGCGAAGAGGGCCCGCCGGTGGTCAATGTCAACGGGCCGCGCTACGGCGCAATCTGGGGGGCGGACCGCCGCCTGCTCGGGCTCAACAATATAGAACTCATCACCGACCGCGATTTGCAGATCAACCTGCAGGAAATCAAGCAGGTCAAGAAGAACTGGCCGGACCGCGCCGTTGTCGTCTCCCTGATGGTGCCCTGCAATGAAGATGCGTGGAAAGCCATTCTCAAGCCGGTCGAGGAGACCGAGGCGGATGGCATCGAGCTGAATTTCGGCTGCCCGCACGGCATGAGCGAACGCGGCATGGGCGCGGCCGTCGGCCAGGTGCCCGAATATATCGAAATGGTGGCGCGCTGGTGCAAGGCCAATACGCGCATGCCTGTCATCGTCAAATTGACGCCCAACATCACCGACATCCGCAAGCCGGCGCGCGCCGCCCATGCCGGCGGGGCCGATGCCGTGTCGCTCATCAACACGATATCGTCGATCACCAGCGTCAATCTCGACAATTTTTCGCCGGAGCCTTCAATTGATGGCAAGGGCAGCCATGGCGGCTATTGCGGCCCGGCGGTCAAGCCGATTGCGCTCAACATGGTGGCCGAGATTGCCCGTGATCCGCTGACGGCAGGCCTGCCGATATCCGGCATCGGCGGGGTGACGACCTGGCGGGATGCGGCCGAGTTCATGGCGCTGGGCGCGGGCAATGTGCAGGTCTGCACGGCGGCCATGACCTATGGTTTCAAGATCGTACAGGAGATGATTTCGGGCCTTGAAAACTGGATGGACGAAAAGGGCCACAAGGATCTCGACGCAATCATCGGCCGGGCCACGCCCAACGTGACCGACTGGCAGTATCTCAATCTCAACTACATCACCAAGGCGCATATCGATCAGGATGCCTGCATCCAGTGCGGCCGCTGCCACATTGCCTGTGAAGACACCTCGCACCAGGCCATTACGGCCATGGTTGACGGCGCGCGGCATTTCGAGGTGATCGAGGCGGAATGCGTGGGCTGCAATCTGTGCGTCAATGTCTGCCCGGTCGAGAATTGCATCACAATGGTTCCGATGAAGGCAGGCGCCACCGACCCGCGCACCAAGCGCAAAGTCTCCAAGGACTATGCCAACTGGACCATGCATCCCAACAATCCATCCAAGCTTGCAGCCGAGTAGGGCAGCCTCCCCCCATTGCCCTGCTGCAGGCGGCCGCGGGCAGCGCAAAGAATGAAAAACATGCGCTGCCTGCGGCCGATGACTACAAGGTTGCCATGAGTGATTCACCACAGAGCAACCAACGAACCGGCCATCTCGCAATGCTGTTGTTTGCGGTGCTGATTGCGGGCTCGTTTTCAATTGGCCGCACGGCCGTCCAGCATGTCGGCCCCGGCGCGTTGACCGTGATGCGGTTCATTCTC
>JBATMU010000435.1:0-3858 GCA_049289995.1 Rhizobiaceae bacterium
GTAAAGCGTGACTATTGCCGAAATCCACAGGAGCACGATGCCGATTTCAATCGTATACGGCAGGACTTTCTCGCCAGCCGGTCCGGCCAGAAGAAAGGCTATGGCCACCATCTTGATGGCGGTTTTCCATTTGGCCAGATTGGTGACCGGCACCGAGACTTTCAGATCGGCCAGATATTCGCGCAGGCCGGACACCAGGATTTCCCGGCAAAGAATGATGATGGCCGCCCACAGCGACCAGCCGGCGATTGTCCGGTCGGTGTCGGCTGCCAGCAGAAGCAGGCAGGTCGCCACCAGCAATTTGTCGGCGATCGGGTCAAGCATGCGGCCAATGGTTGAAGTCTGCTGCCAGATGCGGGCCAGATAGCCGTCAAGGAAATCGGTGATGCTCGCCAAAATGAAGATCGACAATGCCGTCCAGCGGGCGAAATCACTGGAGTTCAGGCGTCCTTCCGCGAAAAAGCAAAGGACCACCAGCGGCACGGCGACGATCCGCGCATAGGTCAGCATATTGGGCAGGTTGAATGCGCGCTTGGCCATGAAAAGTTCCGCAGAAGGTGCGCCAATCAATCAATTGCCGCCGCGCCGGTCAATGCACCTTGACCCTCTGGCTGGCACATTCACCCTTTTTCGTGGAAATGGCCATAGATTTGCCGCGCCATCGCTTCCGAAACCCCCTCCACTGTCAGGAGATCGGCAATTCCGGCCTGGCCAACCGCTTTGGCCGTGCCGAAATGCTGGAGTAGAGCGCGCTTGCGGGCCGGGCCGATTCCCGCGATCTCATCAAGCGGATTGCGCACCATCTCTTTCTTGCGCTTTGCCCTATGGGTGCCGATGGCAAAACGATGCGCCTCGTCGCGCAAGCGCTGAATGAAATACAGCACGGGATCGCGCGGCGGCAATGTGAACGGCGTCTTGCCTTCCATGAAAAACCGTTCGCGGCCGGCTTCCCGGTCCTGGCCCTTGGCGATGCCGATTGCAGTGACCGTATCCAAAAGGCCGAGCTTGCCGAGAATGCCGCGCACCGCGCTCATCTGACCAGGCCCGCCGTCAATCAGCACCACGTCAGGCCAGGCAGGCAGGCTGTCATCGCCGTCCGGCAGCGCTTCGGGCTGTGGGGCGTGTTCCTTGACGAGCCGCGAAAACCGCCGCTCCATCACTTCGGCCATCATGCCGGAATCGTCACCAGGCGTGATGGTTTCCGACTTAATGTTGAACTTGCGGTATTGGCCCTTGGCGAAACCCTCCGGCCCGGCCACGATCATGCCGCCCACTGCATTTGTTCCCATGATGTGGGAATTGTCGAAAACCTCGATGCGGCGCGGTGCGGTTTTCAGGCCGAACGTCTCGGCAAAACCGGCCAGCAGGCGGGTTTGCGAAGAAGTTTCAGCCAGTCTCCGCCCGAGCGCCTCGCGCGCGTTCTGCAAGACCTGGCCGACGATTTCCTTTTTCTCGCCGCGCATCGGCACGCTGATGGCGACCTTTTTCCCTGACCGCGCCGAAAACGCCGCTTCGAGCAATTCGTGTTCTTCCGGCGCGTGAGAAAGGAGGATCATGCGCGGGCAGGGCTTGTCATCGTAAAACTGC
The DNA here is from genome assembly GCA_049289995.1 of Rhizobiaceae bacterium. GTDB lineage: Bacteria > Pseudomonadota > Alphaproteobacteria > Rhizobiales > Rhizobiaceae > JBATMU01. The sequence goes on from JBATMU010000435.1 coordinate 1,588, forward strand.
GTGAGGAAGGCGCCGAGCACTTCTTCCGGCCCGATCGCCGCATCGGCGCGCGGGAAATAGGCGCGGTTGCCCCAATTCTGGCCGGTGCGAAAGAAGAACACCTCAATGCAGCTTTGCCCGCCTTCCTGATGGATGGCGAACACATCCGCCTCCTCAATCGACTGCGGATTGATGCCCTGCTGGGCCTGGACATGCGACAGCGCCGACAGCCGGTCGCGAAATACCGCCGCACGCTCGAAATCAAGCTCTTCGGCCGAGCGGCCCATGGCTTCCTGGATATGCGCCTTGACGGACGACGAACGGCCCGACAGGAAATCGCGCGTCTCGCCGACCAGCGCTGCATAGTCGGCCGCGCTGATTTCACCGGTGCAGGGCGCCGCACAGCGTTTGATCTGGTGGAGCAGGCAGGGCCGCGTGCGGCTTTCAAAAACCGAATCCGCGCATGTCCGCAAAAGAAAGGCCCGCTGCAGCGCATTGATCGTCCGGCCGACCGCGCCCGCCGAGGCAAACGGGCCGAAATACTCGCCCTTGGCCGAACGGGCGCCGCGATGCTTGAACAGGCCCGGCGCGCCATTGCCGCCGCCCAGCAGAATGTATGGGAATGACTTGTCATCGCGCAACAGCACATTGAAGCGCGGCCGCAAGCGCTTGATAAGATTTGCTTCGAGCAGCAGCGCTTCGGTTTCGGTGCGCGTGACGATGAATTCCATCGACGCGGTTTCCGCAACCATCCGGCCGATACGGTTGGTATGGAAGCGCCCTTGCGCATAATTGGAGACGCGTTTTTTGAGCGAGCGCGCCTTGCCGACATAGAGCACGTCGCCGCCCGCATTCATCATGCGGTAAACGCCCGGCGAATTGGGCAATTGCTTCACATAAAAGGCCACCGCCTCCATGCCGGTCAGCCCTTCAGCGTCCGTCTGCCCGGCATGCCAGGCCATGTCGCTTCCGGCCAATTCCATTTCGGACAAATCCGCACCGGAAAAATCGGCGGGATCGTCGTCCTCAATGTCCGTTGCAAGCGGATCAAATTCGTCGTCCGGTCCGGACTTGGTGCGTCCGCTCATTCGGCGATGCCCGCCACATCCGGGGTTTCCCAGGCCAAATGCTGGCCGCCATCGAGCGCAATCATCTGCCCGGTCAGCGACGGCGTGCGCCACATCCACAAAATGGTTGCGGCAAACTCGGAAAGCGCCGGGCCGTGCTTGAGCGGCAGGCCGGCAATTTGAGCAGCAAAATCGTCGGCGCTCTGGCGCGAATTCTGCAATGTCGGACCCGGCCCGATGGCGTTGACCCGGAAGGACGGCGCCAGCGCCTGCGCCATGGTCTGTGTCGCCGTCCACTGCGCCGACTTTGACAATGTATAGGAGAAGAAGCGCGGATTGAGCCTGAGCACGCGCTGGTCGATGATGTTGACAATCAATCCGGCAGAACCCTGAGCTGCGATGGCTTGCGCCAATTGGGCCGGCGCACGCACATGCACGGCCATGTGCAGGTCAAACAGCGCCGCATCAAAGCCCTGCACGCTGTCATCTTCAAACACCGAGGCATTGTTGACGAGAATGCCGATCGGCCCCATCCGGGCCGAAACATCCGCCGCCAGCACCTGTGTTGCCTCAACATCGGCAAGATCACCGCCGAAAGCCTGAGCCCGCCCGCCCGAAGCGCAAATGGCCTCAGCGACGCTTTCCGCGTCCCCGGCATGCCTACCATGCACGGCCACCGGAAAACCTGCCGCAGCCAAATCCTTGGCAATTGCGGCACCAATGCGCCGCACTGCGCCTGTGACCAAGACGGCGGGCCGGGCATCGGGAGATTGGGTCAAGGAATCGCTGCCATGCTGACTGTTCATGCCCGGCAATATAGGCCGTGCATTGCCGCAGTCCAACAGGCTGCTCCAGCCTGCTGCCAATCTTCATAAGGCGTTAACCCTGTCCAAAACACGCCTTGTTTCGGACCGCGAATTGCCGCGTTCCGGGCGCTTGCTGTGGGCCTCGAAACAACGGCCAGACGCCGTCAAGGCATGCAGGTTTATCGCCGGACGGGGCGGGTGCATGCCAGACAGACCAAGGAGACAGCCATGAACAAGATCCTCGCATCGGCCTTTTTTGCCGCCCTTTTTGCCACGCCCGGCTTTGCCGCCGACCTGACGGGAGAGGAAGCGCCAGTTGCCCCCTATGAAGAACCGGCTGCCGCCTCAGGCGGTTGGGCGGGCGCTTATGGCGGCGTCACCGGCGGTTATGCGTTTGGCCGCGTCGATGCCTCGGGTGC
>JBATMU010000436.1:0-9896 GCA_049289995.1 Rhizobiaceae bacterium
CGTTTCTTGCCTGGCACAGCCGGCTTCTCGATTTGACCTTTCCGGCAGTCCTGACCCTTGCGCTGGCCATGCTGACCGTCATGGCCGGACGGCTCATGCCGCGTTTTGCCGCCATGAAACCGGCTGCCCAATGGGCCTTTGCGATGGTCTTCGGCCTGCCTTATCTGTTGTTTGACTATACCGAAAACCTGTTGGTGGCCCGCATGGTCGCGGCAGAAACAGTGCCGGATGCAGCTTCGGTTTCCCTCGCGTCATCAATGACCGCAGCCAAATGGGCTTTCGTGGCGCTGGCGCTTGCCCTGCCTGCCGTGCTTGCATTGGCGGCAATGCTGTTGGGCAAGCGAGGAAACCATGGACCCTGATCTGATTTTCTGGCCGATGATCATCCAGGCCGGACTAACCTATTTCATCTATTGGCTGGTGTCCGAACGCCGCAAGCAGGCGATCCGTGCCGGTGAGGCGAGCGTCAAACAGTTCCGCGAGAACAATGCCGAGCCGGCGCGCTCGCTGTTTGTCCGCAACAATCTTGAAAACCAGTTTGAATTGCCGGTGCTGTTCTTTGCAGCCGTGCTTGCCCTGCATGCCGTCGGCGCGGTGACCATGCCCGCGCTCGTGCTCGCTTGGGTCTTCGTGCTGTCCCGGCTGGCCCATGCCTTTGTGCATGTCACGACCAACCGCATCCGCTACCGTCGTCCGCTGTTCATTGCCGGATGGCTGGCCTCTGCCGGTCTTTGGGCGCTGTTGGCATTGCAGCTGGCGGGATTGATGTAGCCCGAAGCGCCATGCCGGCTTCGGCTACCACCTCGCCCAAAGCCTGCATGTCCGCCTCGCGGCCGCCGGTGCGCCGGTAGCCCAGACAAATTGTTCGTGCCGGCTGCGGCTCGGTGAACGGCACGATCCTGAGATCGGCGCGGTTGGCCTCGACCGCCAGCGCCATTTCCGGAATGAGCGTCACGCCAAGTCCGTGCGCCACCATTTGCAGCAGTGTGCCCAGCGAGGTTGCGCCATAGCTGGCCATGGCCAAAGGCTTGACCTCGCCGCACAGCGCCAGCGCCTGTTCGCGCAGGCAATGGCCTTCCTCCAGAAGCATGAGCCGCTCCAGAAGCGGGCTTTCGGGCGCAACGGGCGGTTTTTCAAAGGCCTTGTCCTGCGCCGAGGCCGCCAGGAAAAACCGGTCGCCGAACAGGTTCTGCATGGCAAGCGCGGGATGGTCGAGCGGGTCGGCGGCCACCATGGCGTCCAGCGCCCCGTTTGCCGTTTCCTCCATCAGGGTGCCGGTCACCGCTTCGCGGATTTCCAATTGGAGATCCGGATGGCGCAGCGCCGCCGAGGCCAGCAGGCCCGGCAGGATATAGGGCGCAATGGTCGGGATGATGCCAAGCCGGAAGCGGCCCTCCAGAACACCGCGCCCGTGCCGCGCGGTGGCTTCGATTTCGCGCGTGCCCGCCAGAACCCGTTCAATCAGCGGCTTCAGGCGCGTGCCCTCCGGCGTCATCAGCGCCGCCCGTCCGGTGCGCTCGAACAGGCGCACCCCGAGGCGCGCCTCCATTTCGGCGATCTGCGTCGACAGCGCCGGCTGCGACACATTGGACAACTCGGCGGCGCGACCGAAATGCCGGGTTTCCGCCAAGGCTTCGAAATAGGCCATCTGCCGGAGAGTGATCGTTATCATAACCAGAACCTATCGAAAAATTCAGAAAATACAATTTGTCTTTATGCTGTGTCCGCTGTCTGATCCGTTCAAACAATCCAGGCAGAGGGAAACATGCTGGCGCTCGCGCCAGCCTGTCTGCGCTGAAAATCAGACAAGCACGATTGGAGACGATGATGGACGCTAAAGTCGACAAGGGCGCGGGAAAATGCCCGGTCATGCATGCCGCCGCGGGCGTGCGGTCAAACCGCGATTGGTGGCCGAACCAGCTCAACCTGAAAATCCTTCACCAGAATTCCTCACTGTCCAATCCGCTTGGCGCGGACTTCGACTATGCCAAGGCGTTCCGTTCGCTGGATTTGAAGGCAGTGAAGAAGGATCTCACCGCCCTGATGACCGATTCGCAAGACTGGTGGCCGGCAGATTGGGGCCACTACGGCGGCCTGATGATCCGCATGGCCTGGCATTCGGCCGGCACCTATCGCACCGGCGACGGGCGCGGCGGCGCGGGCAACGGCACCCAGCGTTTTGCCCCGCTCAATTCCTGGCCGGACAACGGCAATCTCGACAAGGCCCGCCGCCTGCTTTGGCCGGTCAAGCAGAAATACGGCAACGCCCTGTCCTGGGCCGATCTGATGATCCTTGCGGGCAATGTCGCGCTTGAATCCATGGGCTTCAAGACCTTTGGTTTCGCCGGCGGCCGTGAAGACGTCTATGCGCCCGAAGAAGACATCTACTGGGGCGCCGAGGCCGAATGGCTGGCCACCAGCGACAAGGCCAACAGCCGCTATTCCGGCGAGCGCGATCTCGAGAACCCGCTGGCAGCGGTCCAGATGGGCCTCATCTACGTCAATCCGGAAGGTCCGGACGGCAAGCCCGATCCGGTGGCTTCTGGCCGCGACATCCGCGAGACCTTCGCCCGCATGGCGATGAATGACGAAGAAACCGTGGCGCTGACCGCTGGCGGTCACACGTTCGGCAAGGCGCATGGCGCAGGTCCGGCATCTGCTGTCGGCGCCGAGCCGGAGGCCGGTGCGCTCGAAGCCATGGGCTTTGGCTGGTTGTCCAGCCATGGTTCGGGCAAGGGCGGCGACGCCATCACCTCGGGCATTGAGGGCGCCTGGAAGCCGAATCCGACCAAGTGGGACAACGGTTATTTCGACATGCTGTTCGGCTATGAGTGGGAACTGGTCAAAAGCCCGGCCGGAGCCAATCAGTGGCGGGCGAAAAACGTCAAGCCCGGGGACATGATTCCCGATGCGCATGACCCGAAAAAGAAGCATGCGCCGATGATGACCACGGCCGATTTGGCCATGCGTTTTGACCCGATCTACGAGCCGATTTCGCGCCGCTTCCACAAGGATCCGAAGGCATTCGCCGACGCTTTTGCCCGCGCATGGTTCAAGCTCACCCATCGCGACATGGGCCCGAAATCGCGCTACCTTGGACCCGAAGTGCCCAAGGAAGACCTGATCTGGCAGGATCCTGTGCCCGCTGTCGATCACAAGCTCATCGGCGCCAAGGATATCAAGGCACTCAAAGCCGACATCGCCGCTACCGGCTTGACGGTTTCGCAATTGGTGTCAACCGCCTGGGCGTCCGCCTCGACGTTCCGTGGCTCCGACAAGCGCGGCGGGGCCAATGGCGCGCGCGTCCGCCTTGCCCCGCAGAAGGATTGGGAGGTCAATCAGCCGGCCCAGCTGAAGAAGGTTCTTGCAGCCCTCGAAGGCATTGCCAAGGCCTTCAACGCCCAGCATGACAAGAAGAAGGTGTCGCTGGCCGACCTGATCGTGCTGGCCGGCAATGTCGGTGTCGAGCAAGCCGCAGCAAAGGCCGGCCACAAGGTGGAAGTCCCCTTCACGCCAGGCCGCACGGACGCCACCTCAAAGCAGACCGATGTCGAGAGCTTCGCCGTTCTCGAGCCAATCGCGGACGGTTTCCGCAATTATCTGAAGAAGACCTATTCCGTGCCCGCCGAGGAGCTTTTGGTTGACAAGGCGCAACTGCTCACGCTGACGGCGCCGGAAATGACAGTCTTGGTCGGCGGGTTGCGCGTGCTCGGCGCCAATGCCGGCAAGTCCAAGCATGGCGTCTTTACGAAACGTCCGGAAACGCTGACCAACGATTTCTTCGTCAATCTGATGGACATGGGCACCGCCTGGAGCCCGATGTCCGCCGATGCGCAGGAATTCGAAGGCCGCGACCGCAAGACCGGCAAGGTCAAGTGGACCGCGACCCGCACCGATCTGGTCTTCGGCTCGAACTCGCAATTGCGCGCGCTGGCCGAAGTCTATGCCCAGGATGATGCGGGCGAAAAGTTCGTGCACGATTTCGCCGCCGCATGGGCCAAGGTGATGAACGCTGATCGTTTCGACCTGGCGAAATAGAAGCCGGGGAAATTCCACAACCAGGCGCGGCTGGCCATCCAGCCGCGCCTGTTTTTGTGTGACGCCCCAATATCCAGACCGAAAAAAACCCGGAAAGCGTTGCCGCAATCCGGGTCTTTTCAGTCTGCTTGGGAGGAGCAGGCTTGGGAGCTCAGCGCCTGAGGCTCAGGCGACGTTTTTCTTCGAGAAATACCAGTCGGTATAATCATAGCCTTCCGAGGCGCGCTTTTCGGCAAGCTCGGTGGTGGCCGGCGGCGGCACGATGACCTTTTCGCCCTTGTGCCAGTTTTCCGGCGTAGCGATCTTGTGCTTGTCGGACGTCTGCATGGCTTCAACCAGACGGACGAATTCGTCAATCGAGCGGCCGTTGGACATGGGATAGTAGACCATGGCCCGCAAAATGCCTTCCGGATCGATGAAGAAGGTGGCGCGCACCGCAGAGGTGTCCGAAGCGCCCGGCTGGATCATGCCATAGGCCTTGGCCACGTCCATCGAAAGGTCGGCGATGATCGGGAACTGGATATCGACCTTGAAATTGTCCTTGATCGACCGCACCCAGGCAATGTGGGCGTAATGGCTGTCGATCGACAGGCCCAAAAGCTCGGTGTTCATCGCCTTGAACTTGTCGTAGTTCTTCTGGAAGCCCATGAATTCGGTCGTGCAGACCGGCGTGAAATCGGCCGGATGCGAAAACAGCACGAGCCACTTGCCCTTGTAGTCGGCAAGCTTTTTGCGGCCATGCGTGGTCAGCGCATCGAAATCGGGGGCGGGACGGTTGAGCTGCGGGAAACCCGGCACTGCATCGGTCATCGTGATATCCTCTTGTTTCAATATATATAGTTTTATGAATGTGAATGGTTAGGGTGCATTTTGCCGCAGGGTGCATTCAGGCACTGTGGCCAAGCGGGGTGAATGGCGCTAAACGGCGCGCAGTCAAGGATCATCCCCATGCGGTTAGGCGGCAGGCTTCAGGCAGCCATTGAAGTTCTCGAAGACATGGACAAGCGCCATCGGCCGGCAGCCGATGCGCTGAAGGACTGGGGCGTGTCGCACCGATTTGCCGGCTCGGGGGACCGTTCGGCGATTGGCAATTTTGCTTATGACGCGTTGCGGCTTAAGCGCTCCGCCGCCTGGAAACTGGGCGGCGAAGGACCTCGCTCCGCTGTCCTTGGCGCCTTGATGATCCGTACCGGCATGACGCCGGATGGTCTTGTGGCCGAACTCGAGGGCGACAGCCATGCGCCGGAACCGTTGACCGGGGCCGAGCGACAGGCATGGCAAAGCCGCAACTTGACCGATGCGCCGGACGCCGTGTGCGCCGATGTGCCGGACTGGACAGCCCCGCTGCTTGCCGATGCCTTTGGCGCGGTTTGGGTGGCCGAAGCGGCTGCTCTTGCCGAACGTCCGCCGCTCGATTTGCGCGTCAACACGCATCTGTCGACACGGGAAAAGGTGCTGGCTGAACTCGCGGACACAGGTGCGTCGGCATCCGCATTGGCCCCGCACGGCATCCGTATTGCGCCGATCGCCGGACATGGCCGCCACCCCAATGTGCAGGCTGAACCGGCCTTTCAAAAGGGCTGGTTTGAAATCCAGGATGAAGGCTCGCAATTGGCCGCCCATCTGGCCGCGCCCGAAAACGCAGCCCAGGTGCTCGACTATTGCGCCGGCGGCGGCGGCAAGACGCTGGCGCTGTCGGCCGCCATGGCCAACAAAGGCCAGATTTTTGCCCATGACACCGAAAAGGTACGGCTTGCGCCGATTTTCGAACGCCTCAAGCGCGCCGAATGTCGCAATGTGCAGGTCATCACCCCGCGTGAATTGGCCGGACATGAAGCAATGATGGACCTTGTGCTGGTTGACGCGCCCTGCACAGGGTCCGGCACCTGGCGGCGCAGGCCCGATGCCAAATGGCGGCTGAGCGAACGCCAGCTTGCCGTGCGCTGCGGTGAGCAGGCGGCAATCCTCGCCAAGGCGTCCGCCTTCGTCAAACCTGGCGGGCGGCTCGCCTATGTGACCTGCTCGGTCTTTGCCGAGGAGAACCACAAGCAGATTACCGCCTTTCTTGCCGCCAATCCGGGTTTTGCACCGGTGGATCATCAGGCGTTGTGGGCCGCAAAAGTGCCTGATGGCGCGCTGCCAAATGTTGGCGCTCACGGCCTGACACTGTCACCGGTCAGAACCGGCACCGACGGGTTTTTCTTTTCGCTGCTTGAGCGCCGCATGGGCACTTGAAATACCGGGCAGCTGCGCCAAATCCGGCATTCCAGCCCGGAGGCCGTAAATGAACAGATATGTTTCACTTGCCCTGTTTCTTGCCCTGATGATCGGCGGCGGCGGGCTGATCGGCGCCAACAATATCCCCGGCGAATGGTATCAGGGCCTGGCCAAGCCGCCCTTCAATCCGCCAAACTGGATTTTCGCGCCGGTGTGGGCCCTGCTTTACATCCTGATCGCCATTGCCGGCTGGCGCACATGGCTGCGTGCCCCCAAAGGTGCAGCCATGATCGTCTGGGCCATCCAACTCGGTTTGAACTTTCTCTGGTCACCGATATTTTTCTCGGCAGAAAACCCGGCGCTGGCGCTCGTCATCATTCTGGGCTTGCTGGCGGCAATCTTCGCATTCATGCGCTTGAACTGGGCAGTTGACCGCCCTTCGGCGCTGATGTTTGCGCCTTATGCCGCCTGGGTGTCCTTTGCGAGCCTTCTCAATGCGTCCATTGTCTGGCTGAACTGACACCCGTTGAGTTCCATCCTTCGTCATGCCAGCTTGCTGCATTGCAGCAAGGAGGCGATGATGGCCGCGTTCACCCCGCAGTCCGGTGATTTCGAAAGCCGGGTCCGCGAAAGTTTCTCGCGCCAGGCGGCCATGCGCACGCTGGGCGCGGAGCTGACCCGCGTTACACCGGGCATTGTCGAAATCGAAATGCCGTTTGACCCGAAGCTGACGCAGCAGCATGGTTTCCTGCATGCCGGCATGATTTCCGCTGCCCTCGATTCTGCCTGCGGCTATGCCGCCTACACGCTGATGCCGGCAGAATCGGCCATCCTGACCATTGAATTCAAAGTCAATCTCCTCGCTCCCGGCAAGGGCGAGCGCTTCCTGTTTCGCGGCGAGGTCACCAAGCCAGGCCGCACCATCATTGTTTCCGATGGCCGGGCCTATGCCTTCAGCGACGGCGAGGCCAAGCTGATGGCCACCATGACCGGCACCATGATGGTGGTGCAGGGCAGGGAAGGGATGACGGGCTGATCCATGCAGACAAAGCACGGCATCCTCTTTGTGATGGCCGCCGAAGCCGAATTCGGCCCGCATCTGGCGGCCCGCTTTGTGCCGCTGTTCACCGGCGTCGGCCCTGTGGAAGGTGCCATGGTGCTGGCGGCAAAACTCGGCGAATTGCGCAGCGCCGGAACCCTGCCCTGGCTAGTCGTCTCGCTTGGTTCGGCCGGTTCGCGCAGTCTGGATCATTGCGGCATCTATCAGGTGTCATCGCTGAGCTACCGCGACATGGATGCGTCGGCGCTGGGTTTTGAAAAAGGCCGCACGCCGTTTCTGGATCAGCCCGCTGTCGTTGACCTGCCTCTCCGTATTCCCGGCCTTCCATGTGCCAGCCTGTCAACCGGGGCCAACATCGTTTCCGGTGCGGCCTATGACGCAATTTCTGCCGACATGGTGGACATGGAGACATTTGCCCATTGGCGCGCCGCCAGCCATTTCGGCATTCCGCTGATCGGCCTGCGCGGCATTTCCGATGGCAAGGCAGAACTCAGGCACGTCAATGACTGGACGGAATATCTGCATGTCATCGATGAGAAGATGGCCGGGGCGGTGGATATTGTTCTGGCGGAAATCGCGGCAGGGAGGCTCTTGAAGCCGCTTTAGCGGGTTGAAGTTTCAAGCAACGCGGATGTTTCCGGCCGCCAGCCATCCCGTCCAAGCGGTTGCGCCGACTCGCCAAATTCCCTAAAGGCTCGCCATGAGCCAGCACCAGTCCATCCTCATCATCGATTTCGGCAGCCAAGTCACCCAGTTGATTGCGCGGCGGGTGCGCGAGACCGGTGTCTATTGCGAAATCCACCCGTTCCAGTCGGCGGAAAAGGCCTTCGCCAAGCTGCAGCCGAAAGGCGTGATCTTCTCGGGCGGCCCGGCTTCGGTGCTGGACGAGAACTCGCCGCGCGCCCCGCAGGCGGTGTTTCAGTCTGGCGTGCCGATCCTTGGCATCTGCTATGGCCAGCAGACGCTGTGCACCCAGCTTGGCGGCAAGGTCGAAGGCGGCCACGCCCGCGAATTCGGCCGCGCCGATGTCGAGATCAAAAAGCCGTCAAAATTGTTCGAAGGCGTCTGGGAAGCCGGCGGCCGCTATCCTGTCTGGATGAGCCATGGCGACCGGGTGACGCAATTGCCGGACGGTTTTGAAGTGATCGCCACCTCGGAGAACGCCCCCTTTGCCATCGCTGCCGATGAGGCGCGCAAATATTACACCACAATGTTCCACCCCGAAGTGGTGCACACGCCCGATGGCGGCAGGCTGCTCGCCAATTTCGTCCACAAGATTGTCGGCATCGAAGGCGATTGGTCGATGTCGGCCTACCGCGCCGAGATGGTCGAAAAGATCCGCGCGCAGGTTGGCGATGGCCGCGTGCTGTGCGGCCTGTCGGGCGGGGTCGATTCTTCGGTCGCAGCGCTGTTGATCCATGAGGCGGTCGGCGACCGGCTGACCTGCGTGCTGGTCGACCACGGACTGATGCGCAAGGACGAGGCGGCGCAAGTGGTCGCCATGTTCCGCGAACATTACAATCTGCACCTTGTGCATGTTGATGCGTCCGACACGTTCATCACTGCGCTCGAAGGCGAAGCCGACCCCGAGAAGAAACGCAAGACAATCGGCCGCCTGTTCATCGAAGTGTTCGAACAGGAAGCCCGCAAGATCGAGCATGACGGCCGCGGAAAATTCGCCTTTCTGGCCCAGGGCACGCTTTATCCGGACGTCATTGAAAGCGTGTCGTTTTCGGGTGGCCCGTCGGTCACCATCAAGAGCCATCACAATGTCGGCGGCCTGCCCGAGCGCATGCATATGGCGCTGGTCGAACCGCTGCGCGAATTGTTCAAGGATGAGGTCCGCGCGCTTGGCCGCGAGCTTGGCCTGCCCGCCTCCTTCATCGGCCGCCATCCGTTTCCGGGGCCGGGCCTTGCCATCCGCCTGCCGGGCGGCGTGACGCGCGAGAAGATCGCCATCCTGCAGCAGGCCGACGCCATCTATCTCGATGAAATCCGCAAGGCGGGCCTGTACGACACGATCTGGCAGGCCTTTGCCGTTTTGACCAATGTGCAGACCGTCGGCGTCATGGGTGATGGCCGCACCTATGAATTTGTCTGCGCGCTGCGCGCCGTCACTTCCATCGACGGCATGACCGCGGATTTTTATCCGTTCGACATGGCCTTCCTCGGCCGCACCGCCACCCGCATCATCAACGAAGTGCGCGGCATCAACCGCGTGGTCTATGACGTGACCTCAAAGCCGCCTGGGACGATCGAGTGGGAATGAGTCCATTGGGAAATGATGCAATATTTTGGTGCGAAAAGTCGAATATCTAGCCAGATAAGTGCAGGGCAAGATGATGGCGCTCCGAAAACGATTCATGTCACACGAGGAATTCGGCGCGCTGCTAGCTGATCTACGCTTAACGCCGACTATCTTTCAAAATGGTTTACTCGAATTTCTCGAGCGTCAGCGCATTCTTGTGCCGGTTGTTCGCGTACGCTGGCCAGACTCCATTGTCCGAGAGAGGCACGGTGCTATAAGCGATCCAGCTTCAACGCAGGCAGAACGGGACGCTAGCCAATCACTATGTAATGC
>JBATMU010000437.1:0-4022 GCA_049289995.1 Rhizobiaceae bacterium
CTGCGCGCCTCCTACCTGCCGGAGGATGGAGAGACGCCCGCCGGGTTTGCCGGGGTGTTCGGCAAGATCGCCGATCTTTATTTCCAGCGCCATGGCGACCAGTCCGACGCGCTGGCGGCCATTGCCGCCAAGAACCACAAGAACGGCGTCGGCAATCCGCTCGCCCAGATGCGCAAGGATCTCGGCTTCGAGTTTTGCCGCAATGAAAGCGAGAAAAACCCGTTTGTCGCCGGGCCGCTGAAACGCACCGACTGCTCGCTGGTGTCCGACGGCGCAGCAGCCCTGGTCATCGCCGACACCCAGACTGCGCTCAGGTTTCCGCGCGCCGTGGCGTTTCGCGGCATTGGCCATGCGCAGGATTTCCTGCCCATGTCCAAGCGCGATATCATTGCCTATGAAGGCTGCACGCAGGCGTGGAAGCTCGCCCATGCGGCGGCCGGAACCAGCAATGACGACCTGTCCTTCGTCGAAACCCACGACTGTTTCACCATTGCCGAACTCATCGAATATGAAGCCATGGGCTTGGCAAAGCCGGGGCAGGGCGGGGCATTGGCGTTGTCCGGGGAAACGGCCATGGGCGGCCGCCTGCCGGTCAATCCGTCCGGCGGGTTGAAGGCCAAGGGGCATCCGATTGGCGCGACCGGCGTCTCCATGCATGTTCTTTCGGCCATGCAATTGACCGGCGAGGCCGGCGGCATCCAGGTGCCCGGCGCCAGCCTTGCCGGCATTTTCAACATGGGCGGGGCGGCGGTGGCCAATTACGTGTCGATTTTGGAACGGATCAAATAGGCGCAAGCCTGCATTGAGACCGCGCAACAGGACCTGTTCAACATGACATCAGCACTTCTGGCCGAAGTGACGCGCGGCGGCATTGTAGAAAGCCGCCATACCGGCATTTATGTGGTGGTGGACGCCAAGGGCCGGCTCATTGACGGCGGCGGTGATGTGAACCGCGCCATCTTCCCGCGTTCGGCGGTCAAGGCCATCCAGGCGCTGCCATTCGTCGAGAGCGGGGCGGCAGCGGCTTTCGGGTTTGGCAACAAGGAATTGGCGCTGGCCTGCGCCTCGCACAGCGGCGAACCGACCCATGCGGACCTGGCGCAAAGCATGCTGGCGGCGGCAGGGCTTTCAGAACAGGCCATGGAGTGCGGCGTGCATTGGCCTACGAACCTGCAGGCAGCTGCCGCCCTTTCCGAAGCTCATTCCCGCCCCAGCCAATTGCACAACAATTGCTCGGGCAAGCATGCGGGCTTTCTGTGCACCTGCGTGCACGAGGGTGATGCGCCTTCTGGCTATGTCGGCAAGCAACATCGTCAGCAGGAACGCGTGCGCGTGGCCATGGAAGAGGTGACCGGCGCGCGCCATGACCCGGCGCTGGCTGGTGTGGATGGCTGCTCGATTCCGACCTATGCAGCCCCGCTGCAAGCTTTGGCCCATGGCTTTGCCCGCATGGCGACCGGCGAGGAGTTTTCTACGGCAAGGGCAAATGCCGCGCAGGCGCTGATCCAGGCCTGCATGGCCGAACCGTTCATGGTGGCCGGGACCGGCCGCGCCTGCACGCGCCTGATGCAGGCCGCGCCCATATTCGCCAAGACCGGCGCAGAAGGCGTCTATTGCGCAGCAATCCCGGAAATGGGCCTTGGCATTGCGCTGAAGATCGATGATGGCGCAACGCGCGCCTCGGAAGTGGCGATTGCCGCACTGCTTGCAAAGCATTCAGGCAAGTCGGGCGACGCTCTTATGCCCTTCACCCGCCAGACGCTCAGCAATTGGAACGGCATAGAGGTCGGCCAGGTGCGGGCGGCGGGGGTGCTTCCGGTCAGCTGAGCCTGTTGCCAGAGACGGTGACATTGGCCTTGGCCCCGTCTTGGCCTGCAAGCTCGCCTGTCGATTTCTCCGCCCAGAGGAAACCGGCAATGCCGCCGCCCGGCGCATCCTCGATGACATTGCCGGTCAGCAAGGCCGCTCCGGCTCCTTCAGCCACTGATACCGCAATGCCGGTGCCCGCCTTGCGGATGACATTGCTGCTGGCCGTGACATTGCGCAGATAAGGGCCCCAACCGATGCCGATGCCCCAGAGCGGCGCGTTTTCAATGACATTGCCGATGACCGCAGTGTCAGCTTCGACGATGATGCCCGAGCCAAAGCCCGGGCTGTCGGCGGTATAGGGCCCGTCAACCGACAGGTTGCGGACCAGATTGCCGGAGACCGTGGCCAGCCGCCCGCCTTCGTTGAAATTGACGACGGATATGCCGTTGGCCGCACCATCGACGATATTGTCCGAAACTGCCGCGCCCTCGAAGGCGAACTCTGCGTAAATTGCGGTTTCGCCGGAACGCAGGGCTTCATTGCCGGAAATGCGGGCGCGCGAGGCCGAATTGGCCCGAATGGCTGAAAATGCGCAATCGGATATGGCATTGCCGGACACTTCCACCCCGGCGGCGCGGAACAGGTTGATGCCATTGCCGTACTGGCCGGTGCCGCCATTGCGCGCGCTGATACGGGCAATGCGGTTGCCAATGACGCGGCTGCCATCCTGGCCATCGGACCAGCGGTGGACCAGAATGCCGCCATTTGCGCAATCGGCTATGGTGTTGGACGCAATGTCGACGCCTTGGCCGTCCACGGAATAAAGCGCTGCGTCGGCCGCCCCGCTGATCCGGCAGCGTTCGATCCGCCCGGCGCAATGTTCGAACGCCACCGCGTTCTTCGATGATCCGGTGATGTCGCAATCGTCGATACGGACCGATGCGCAATTGCTGAGCGAAAGCAGCCCGGTAACGTCCTCGCCAAGCCAGCGGTTGACCCCATCGATCGCCAGTCCCGCCAGAGACAGATGGCGCATGCCTTCGCCGGTCAGGAAATGCCCGTCGCCGCCATAGATGAGCCGCGTGGCCCCCGGTACGCCGCTCAGCTGCACAAAGTCCGGCAGAACAATATTGGACAGGACATAGGTGCCGGGCGGCATGAATATCGGCGTGCTTTTGTCGGACGCGGCCTTCAGCATTTTCGAAAAGGCTTTGGATTGATCGTCAAATGCACCGGGCCTTACGCCAAGTTCACTGGCGTCAATCGAGCCGCGCATGGACGCTTTCTCGATCGTATTGAGCGGATTGGCGCCGGCGCGGTCCGTCATTGCGCCGAATGCAGCGCCTGCAGCACTCAAAAGCAGTTTGCGTCTGTCCATATCCGGCACACCTTCCCATTGTGACGCTTGATCCAGATCATTTCTGAATTCGGGAAACCGGCGTCAGATCAACATGTTGCAGGCAGCGCGGGCAAAGCGTGTCCGAACCGCTGATTCAAGCAATTGACAGAGCACGAACCATGCCGGACCCTGTGTCCCCGCAAGGGACAGGTGGGCAAAGGAAACAGGGAGATCGGTTCATGAGCAGGGCTTTCACGCGCGAACAGGATTCAGACCAGTCCATGCCGGAACTGGGCGAACGCCCGGTCAGCACGCACCGCAATCTGGTGACCCGGGCCGGCATGACCCAGATCGAGACCGAGATCGCCCTGCTGCATCAGGCAGTGGCCGACGCCGAAAATGACGGCGACCGCGAAAAGGTGGCGCTGGCGGCCCGCGACCTGCGCTATTGGGCGGCGCGGCGCGAAAATGCCGAGATTTCCGAACCGGATGCTGATTCCAAAGTGGCCCGCTTCGGCATGTTCGTGACTGTCGAGGGCGAGCGCGGCATCAGGCACAAATGGCACATTGTCGGCGAGGACGAGGCCGATGCCGCCCACGGCAAGATTTCCCATGTCTCGCCGATGGCAGCCGCCATGTTTGGAAAAACCGTCGGCGATGTCGCCGAGGTCAATGGCAAGGCATGGAAAATTGTCGCCGTTGATGCGGTGGACTGACCCTACAGCCAGCCCTTGTAGCGGAACCAGGCGAGCGGCAGCACGGCGGCCAGGATCATCATGGCTACGGCGAACGGATAGCCCGCCAGCCATTCAAGCTCCGGCATGGGGCGGAAATTCATGGCGTAAACCGACGCGACCAGCGTCGGCGGCATGAA
>JBATMU010000438.1:0-3889 GCA_049289995.1 Rhizobiaceae bacterium
GCGGGCGGGAAGGTCTTTTGCCCCAACCAGAAGCGCATGTTGTCGAGCAGGTTGGCGATTTCGGCAGGAATGCGCCACGCATCAATCCCGATATTGCGGCCTGAGTGACGGTATGTCCCCGCCCAAGCCCACACGTCGCCAAACATCCGCTTGTGCAAGGTGCGGATGAACGGCTCAACGAGCAGGGCCTCCGGCGACCGCGACCGGGTCCGGCGCGCCCAGGACGCGCCCGTGACGATGTTTGCCTCTTCGGCCGCATTGAGATCGCGGCGGTGGGTGATCCAGGACTGCAAAAGGCCGTCTTTTTCCGCGGCCGTCAGTAGAGTCGCATCGTCCGGTTGCCGAAAAAGGTCGGTCATTTGCCGTTCCACAAATCCCGAAGTCGCAAATGATTGCGGACGTAGTCCTCTATGCGCGCTTCGCGGTTCTCACCATCGGTTCCCTGATCTTCGAGTTTCATGGTGTGCGCGATCCGGTTGAGATCGCGCACGGCGAGCGCGCGGGCGCGCTCCTGCATTCTGGTCTCCAACGGCTGGTTCGGCACGAGCGCGTAGACCAGCGTGCAATCCAGCGCCTCGGCCGCGCGGCGCAAGGTTTCAAGCTTGATTGTGCCCGTCGCTTCCGAACGTTCCATCGCGTCGATGCTTTGTGGGCTGATCCCCAGCCGCAGACCTAATTGCGCGCCGGACATGCCCAGCGCCTCGCGAATGGCGCGCAGCCAGCCCTTCGGCGGCGGCGCGAAGCGGTCGACCGGGTTGAGCGGCTGCAGCCTGTGGTCAAGGCGTTGGCGGGCTTTGTGGGCGAATTCGATTTTCATGGTGCGCTTTGATATCGTTTAACTAAGTCTCATATTACAGTATGATTGTTAATGCAAACATATCAGCCTACAGTATGATAAGTTTCGGATTTTGCCAAAAACGTATTAAGCGTGCAGATACGACACGAGGTTTGCAATGTCACTTTATATATCATTGATTTAATAAATCAAATATTTTCATCTATATCTTATCTTTGTTTGATTATAAAATTCGAATACACTATAATATGCTTATAAATTATATTCTGATGAAATGGATTCTTCAAAATGAAAGAAATTGATTGGCTATAAACGTTATTGTCTCTTCTAGTTTTCTGATCAATTCCTTACATGTTAATTTTTGGTTATTTGGTATCAAAATTTTTGCTAGATCTAAATCTAGATGGCACCGCATTAATCGGCGGTTCTATTTTATCACTATTTTTCCGCATAGTTACAGACTCTTGGCTTATTATGTATAAGAGAAAAACAAATAGCTTATATATCTCCCCTCACGCCGCCCTTGTCCCCCTCACCCAGTCCGCCGCCTTGCCAGCGAGATCACGGAACGGCTTGGAGGCCTCCATCAGCCGCCGGTCCCAGACCGGGTCGGGGGTCTGGCCTTCGGTCACCTTGAAATAGACGCTCATCAGGGCAGCGATGGCAAACGGCTCCATCAGCGCCGACTTGACTGCCCAGGCGAAGATCAGCGCCACCGCAAAGGCCCAGCCGCCGGCCTGACCGGGGAACATCCACAAAAGAGCTCCGGCCGGCGCAATCATCAGTACAAAGACCACCAACGACAACACCCACATGATGAGCGACAGCCAGACGGCGTTCTTGATCATGATTTTGGCGTTCTGGCCGTAGAGCACCACGCCTTGGCGGGCGGTTTCGAAAGGATTGGCGGAATTGGAGCGGATGATCCGGCCAAGCACGATCTCGTCGACATGGGTCAGTGACATTTTCACCACCGTATTCAAGAAGCCGACAAGCGATTGCAGGCCGGGAATGGGCAGGAAGGATGCAATGCCGCCAATCAGGCCGGTGATGGCGCGCACTGCCGCCTTGATGAGCTGGTCAAGGCCGAACAGCACGTTTGATTCGGTAAAACGTTCGGCGACAATGGCCCGCGCATAAGCGATCTGGCCCTGGCCGCCGGGAATGGCTTCGCCGTCGATCAGCTTGACCAGAACCGCAATATGGCCTGCCTTGACGATGTAGAGCACATATTCGCGGAACCAGTAGACCAGACCCGAGACGAGGCCGAAGCCGATAAACCCCCCGCCGACAGCAAACGCATCCGGGCCGCCGGGATCAGATGAGATGTGGCCCAGGCCATAGCCGATGCCGGCTGCGCCGCCGGTGGCCACCACATAGGCCAGCGTGACAGTGAAGGCGACGGCAAGCCGCATCAGGATGAATGGCAGCGTGCGCAGCATCAGCGAAAATGTGCGGCCGATTTCAAAATTCCACATGCTCCGTCCCTCCGGTTTGGCCTGTGTCGCTTCAGGCGCGCGCAAGGTTCACGGCAGATCGAATTGGAAAACCGAACCGTTTTCAAGCGGCACATGCACTTTGCGCCCGCGCAGTTCGAAATTCCCGGCGGCGGGCGATGGCAGCACAGCACGCGCAGCTTCTGTCAGGTTCCCATCGGCATAGGTCATGACCCGAAGCGTTTTGCGGCCAAGGCCCGGCAGGATGATCGCCGGCTTGCCATTGACGTCAGCCATCACTGACAAGTTAAGCTGGCGCGAACCGATCTTATGGTTGGAGAACCCCTGTGCGGAGGCAATCAGGCCGAGCTCCGCGCCGTCATAGCGATAAATTCGCAGCGGTCCGCCGATATGTGGCGTGAAGACTGCGGCGATAGCGGGCTTGCCGTCCAACATGGCGATTTCAGCGATGTTCAGCCAGCGGTGGGTCGTGCCGATGAACGGCGTTTGCGCCGTCAGCTTGAGCCGGTCGCCGGCAGTCGCGAACACCGCGATAGATGCGCCTTTTGATAATGATGTCAGCACGGTGATGATTTCGGCATTGCCGTCGCCATCCAGATCGGCAAGGCGCGGGGTGATGTCCTCGAAAACCTCATCTTGGGGGAGCGTGAATGAGGCCAGCCCGCCGGAGGACAGCCGCACTTCCAAAGCCCCCGCTTCTATCGCATCGCCAAGAATGGCATGGTCATACCGGCTGACGGGCATGGCATACCAGGCTTGGCGGACGGTGCCGGCGCCGAACTCGGCCACGCCGCCATCGGGCAACCGGTCGGCTGAAGAGCCGGGCACGGCCGTGGACAGCAGTGCGGCCAAGACCGGCAGCCCGATTTTCAAGCCGCCCATGATGGAATGTCCCTGTCAAAAACCCGGAGGTCAGTTGTCGAAGATTTCGGTCGCCAGAATGCGTATGCCAAATCCTTCGAGCCCGACATAATGACGTTCACGTGAGGCCATGAGCCGGATCGAGGTGATGCCGAGGTCTTTGAGAATTTGTGCGCCGAGGCCGATTTCGCGCCATTCGCTTTCGCGGCGCTGCGCCTCGGCGTGATCTTCCGGGCCTGATGTCGGGCGGGTGCGGTCGTGATGGCCGACACCGACCGAGCCTTCGCGCAGATAGACGATGACGCCGCGCTTGGCCGCTCCGAATTTGGCCATGACGGCTTCAAGGCCGGGACGGGCGCCGAACACATCGGCCACAACATTTTCGCCATGGAAGCGCACGGGCACATCCTCGCCATCGCGAATATCGCCGAACACCACGGCCAGATGATGCATGGGGTCCCACGGCAGCCGGTAGGTAACGGCCATGGCCGGGCCGCCGGAGGTTTCAACATGCATTTCGCCGATTTTCTCGACCAGCGTTTCCTTGCGCTGGCGGTGGGCGATGAGATCGGCGACGGTCACTTCCTTCAGCCCGTTCTTTTCGGCAAACGCCCGGACCTGCGGACCGCGCATGACGGGGCCGTCATCATTGACCAGTTCGCAGATGACGCCGATCGGCGGCAGGCCGGCCAGCTTGCACAGGTCAACGGCGGCCTCGGTATGGCCGGACCGCATGAGCACGCCGCCTTCGCGGGCGACCAGCGGGAAGATGTGG
>JBATMU010000439.1:0-1525 GCA_049289995.1 Rhizobiaceae bacterium
GCCTGAGCGAAATGAAGGCCGTATCCGCCGAGCGCGCTGCATCGCAAGCAATGTCGCAGCCCGAATTGCCCGCACCAATGATGAGGACGCGCTTGCCGCGCAGCATCTCCGCGTTCTTGTATTTGACGGAATGGATAATCTCGCCGTCGAAATGGCTTTCGAAGGCCGGCATGCGCGGCTGCCAATTGGTGCCGGGCGCCGCAATCAGATGGCTGAATTCCAGCGTTTCGCCGCCAGCCTCGAGCTGCCAGCCATCAGCGGTGCGGCGCGCGGCACTGACCGGCGTTGAAAACCGGATATGCGGGCGCAGGCCGGCTTGATCGGCAAAGGCGCGGGCGTAGCCAAGGATCTGCCGGTTGGACGGATAATCCGGATAGCTTTCCGGCATGGGAAAGCCGGCAAAACCCGACATGGTTTTCGACGAGATGAAATGGGCGCTGTCATAGATCGGCGAACCAGGATTTTCGATGTCCCAGATGCCGCCAACGTCAGTATGGCGCTCGAAAATCGTGAACGGAATGCCTTGTGATTTCAGCGCCCGCCCAGTTGCCAGCCCTGCAGGGCCTGCCCCGATGATTGAAACATGTGTGGTCATGGCTCCCCCTCCCGCCGGCGTGGCCAACTGTTGCAAGAAGCGGCCTGCAACGCAAATTCGTCCGGACTTGAAGCGGCCGCTGACCTGTTTCAGGATGACGGGGCTAAAAAAGGAGACAGGCCTTGCCGCGCGTAACCATTCACTATTGCACCCAATGCAGCTGGCTGTTGCGTTCGGCCTGGCTGGCGCAGGAATTGCTGTCGACTTTCGGACAGGAGATCGGCGAGGTGGCACTCATTCCCGGCACCGGCGGTGTGTTCGAGATTGCAGTGGATGGCCAGATTGTCTGGGAGCGCAAGGCGGAGGGCGGCTTTCCCGAAGCAAAAGTGCTCAAGCAACGGGTGCGCGACGTCATCGAGCCGGGCCGCAGCCTGGGCCATTCCGACCGGTAAAATCCGCCGGAAATGGGCATGAAAAAACCCCGGCTCTTGCGAACCGGGGTTTTCCAATTCCGCCGAAGCGAAAAATTCAGATGCCGAGATTGGCGAAACGGTTCTTGAACTTGGTCAGGCGGCCGCCGCGATCAACCAGCTGCCGGTTGCCGCCAGTCCAGGCCGGGTGGGTCGACGGGTCGATGTCGAGGTTCATCGTGTCGCCCTCTTTGCCCCAGGTCGATTTGGTCATGTAGCTGGTGCCGTCAGTCATGACGACCTTGATCATGTGATAGTCGGGATGGATATTGGCCTGCATCGGTTTCGTCCTGTTTTGCGGGCCTGAGGCCGCGCAGCCTTGCGGCCTGCGGCGCTATCACCCATGTCGAGAAGCTTGAAGCTGCATCCGCAAGAGGATTACCGCTTCAAAACGGTCGGGCGAGCCTATACATGAGGGCAAAGCCCAAGACAAGTGCGCCGCATCGCGCCGCAAATCCGGAGTGAATATGGCCGCCTTGCCTGTTGATGACGCCCCAGCCAAACGCCGTTCCCTGCATCC